>WFTL01000058.1 GCA_015485495.1 Planctomycetaceae bacterium | reverse complement strand
GTTCAGCCGAATCCATTGAAAAGGGCGTGGAGGCGCAGGTGGTCCTGATCCGGGATCTGCGGGAAAGAGCGTTTGCCCTGTTCGGTCTGTCCTCCGCTTTTCGCAATTTCGGAGAGGAACTGCAGAACGGGGAATTCCGCAATGCTGCAGCAAGCCTCACGGAGATCTGTGATGCGATCGACGAGGGCAGTGCTCTGATGCAGAGTTCTGATTTTTTCGCCTTTGTGAACGGCGCCAAATCAGCCATCGGGATGTTTCGGATACTCGGCGACGAATTCAGGCCGTTTCAGGAGGCCTTTCAGAAGGCCGGGAATGCGGCCGCAGCGGTGCGCAGCGGCACCGACCAGCCCGCCCTTGAACATTTCGCGCGGGAAGCCAGGCCTCTGATTGCTCTTCTGGAAGAAAACAGTGACCTGCTCATGGAGCATCTGCCGCGTCTGGAAGTCAGCCTCCCTCCGTTTCGAGTCAACGAATACCACGAAGGAGCGGACGAATTGTTTATCCCCAGGCGGCTTGAATATGCGGCGGACTACGAATCACTGGCCCGCTACCTGACCGTGACGGTCCGCGGCTGGAACGATTCCGGTCGACTTGTGAAAGATGGAAAGCTGGTATCCGGACTGGCGTCGGCTCTGGCCGATTCGACAGACATCAGCCTGCTGAATGCAGAACTTCTGGTTCAGGTGCTCCAGGAAGACCTTGATGCCGGCGAGCTGACTGTCTCCGACGACCAGATTCGTCCGGCCGACGATCGTTCCTGGCTTTCATACTTCGATTCCATGATTCGCAGTGAGCGTCTGGTATCGCCGGATCCGCGCGGCTGGGTGCTCACCGCCGACCTGTTCGACGATCTCCTTTATCGCGGAGAACTGACAGCGGAAGTCGCCTGCCTGGAACGGGACATGTTTCTGGGCATGGCCAAGCCGGACCTGTTCATCCGCATGAAAGACGCTCCCTTCTTTGTGGGCTATTCCAAAGCTCTCGTGACAACGATCCTCAGTCTGCTTCTGGTTGTCATCATCGGCGTGACGGCCGGATGCATTGTGAAAGGTCCGGTCGCTCTTTTTCTTACCTTCGGAGTGTTTCTGATCGGCCAGGTCTTCCATCAGTTCATGATCGACCTTCTTGCCGGCAACATCAGCAGCGGCGGGATGGTGACTTCGTCCGTCCTGCTGATCCAGCAGCGTGCACCGGAAGTCGGTGTTGATGCATCGGCCAGTGCCGTCAGCATGATTGAAGCCCTGGACAGAGTGGGCTTTGGCCTGCTTTTCGGAGCAAGCCGAATCATTCCCGATTTCAGCCTGTTTGCTCGATCGGCGGCGTATGTGGAAAGCGGGTTTGACGTCCCCTGGAACTCCCTGCTGCTCCCATCAATCCAGACATTTGTCGGTTTCTTCATCCCCTGCGTGCTCCTCGCTGCCGCATTTCTGAAATTTCGTGAACTGGAGGCGAAATGAACGCTCTCACATCACGTCAGCGGAAAGTCGTGTACGCCCTGGGCATCCTGGTTCTGCTGGTTCCCATTATCTATCTTGGCGCACCGCTTTCCAGCAGGGTCCAGCCCGGTGTCCGAAGCGAAGTGTCCGGGGGCGTTCTCGCCCGCATGCGGCATGAATATGAACTGGGCGAAAGCACGCTGGGTGATATCGATCCGACCAGCGCGGCAGCCAATCTCGTGCTGCTGGGCCTGCGGGGGCTGGCGGCGACGGTGCTGCACCAGAACGCCATTGTTCAGCAGGAACGCAAAGAATGGGGAAAACTGAAAACGACGGTGGAATCCATTCTGAAGCTCCAGCCCCACTACGTGGAAGTGTGGAAATTTCAGGGCTGGAACCTGGCTTTCAACGTATCCCGCGAATGGGACCGCGTGGACGACCGATTCTACTGGGTCAAGGAGGGGCTGAAATTCCTGAAGAAAGGGTCTCAGCGGAATCGCACATCGACAGCTCTGCTGCACAATACGGGCGATTTCACCGGTCGAAAGATCGGAACGGCCGATGAGAGTCACTTCTTTCGCCGGTTCTTCATCAGCGATCCTGATAAGAAATTCGGAGGCGGCGCTGATCCGGCCATCAATCCCGAAGGGAAAGACAATTACCTGGTGGCACGGGATTTCTTCCTGGCTGCCAATGAACTGGATGAAATCTATCCCATCACCGGCATGACACGGGACATTTTCCGCAAAAGCCCCGTGCAGGCACTGTTTGACTATGCCTTCGCAGTCAGTCGCGAAGGGAAATTTGAAGAAGCCGAACAGGCCTGGGCCGATGCCTACCGTGAATGGACGGAAGTCTTCGGGCGGGAGATTTTTGAAGGACCGGATGGAGTGACCTTCATGTACAACTCCACGCCGGAAGATCTGCAGGTGATGGCGGAGGAGAACCGTGTCTCCCTGGATGTGCAGCGCCGGGTCTGGGATCATCGCGTGAAAATGATCAACTACAATTTCTGGAAGCTGCTGTCTCAGTGTGAACGGGATCCCGTCACCGTCGCAGCGCGCAAAGCCATCTATGAGGGTAAGCAGGCATACGCTGAAGGAGAGATTTCTGATTCGGAAGACCAGGACGGCCTGCACATTTCACCGGCTCAGGAAAAGTTTGAAGAAGGGATGGCCAAAACAGCAGAGATGTTTGAGCGATATCCCGATGTGGCATCGATGGACGAAAAGATCCTGGATGCTCTGGTGGCGGTCATCTACTGGCAGGAAATCAATAAACATAACGGCCGCGAACCGTCCGGAGACCACCCACTGGCCGATTTCGTCGATGAACATGGGCGCTACCACAGTCAGGCCATGACGGAATTTCTGCGGGAAGTTCGCTGATGTTCGCACAGCCGCAGAGAGGCACCTGCTGCGAAACGTGTACTGCGCAGCGATGTCCGGTGAACGGCAACCCACCCGATCCCGTCGCGAATCCGCCAGCACCGCATAAACGTTTACCCTGGAGCTTCCCTTGCCAGCCGGTCCGATCTTTGCACGAGAAGCACTGACAGCGCCGCGGCGCCCGTCACATTATCTGCTCCGGTCGGGTTACGTGGCCTTCCTGCTTGTGCTCATGTACACCATTCGGCAGGCCACGGTTGGCTTCCAGGACGTGCAGTTTTCCGGGGACATCGCTTCGTTCAGCCATCTGATTTTTCAGGTCTTTTCTTTTCTGCAGCTCACTGTCGCCATCTTCTTTGCCACCCTGTTCACGGCAGCCGGAGTGGCTCAGGAGAGAGACCGGCGGACGCTTCTTCTGCTGCTGATGACCGACATGCGGAATCATGAGCTGGCACTTGGCAAACTGTGTTCCAGCCTGCTCATTGTGATCGTCCTTCTGGCTGCATCTGTCCCGGTATTTGCTTCTCTGCGTCTGCTCGGCGGAGTCACATGGCAGCAGATTGTCCAGGCGGAACTGATCATCGCGTCTGCGGCGCTGGCATCAGGATCCTGGGGCTGTCTGGTCGCCTTCTGGCGTCAGAAGACATTTCAGATTCTGGCCATCAGTGTCCTGGGCATCGTGTTTTCCCTGGCGACTGTTGAAGGAATCCTTGCCGTCGCCGGCCCGGATTCCGCTCTTCATACATGGCTGAGTGCCGCATCGCCGCTGCGGGCCCTGTTCCACGTACTGAATCCACTGGCGGCTGCTGCAGAAGGAATACGGACTGAAAAAGCTGCGACAGCGTCCATACTCATTTTTCTGGGAACCACCGTCGTGCTGTCGGCCGTCACGATTTGCCGGCTGCGCGTCTGGAATCCATCCCGGTCTGTGCATCGGCTGACAGCAGAGAACGATGCCGACCAGTCAAAGGACACGGCACCGCGTCAGGTGCATCACCGGTCTGTGTGGAACAATCCCGTTCTCTGGAAGGAAATCGCCACCCGGGGATACGGGCGTCGGGTGATCTGGGTCCGCGTCGCGTACCTTGTTCTCATCATCGGAATCGGCCAGGCGATCGCGTCGGCCGACACGGACACGCTGGTTCTGGGCATGGTGTCTCCGGCCGGTTTCGGTTTTCTCGGTTCCGCAGTCCTCAGTCTGCTGCTGATCAACACCCAGGCCGTCACATCGATCACAACGGAACGGGACATGAACACACTCGACATTCTTCTGGCAACTGATCTTTCCCCGCGCGAATTCATGATCGGAAAGATCGTCGGAGCGGCCTGGAATACCAAAGAAATGATTCTTGCTCCTCTGATGCTTCTGACATGGACTGCGGGACGGGGACTGGTCACCGGAATGACGGCAGAAACTGTCGTGTATCTGGTCATCGGTTATCTTGTGCTGTGTCTGTTCGCCATTGTTCTTGGACTGCACAGCGGCCTGACGCGAATGGATTCCCGCAGTGCTGTTGCCAGCAGTCTGGGCACGATGTTCTTTCTTTTCGTTGGAATTTTCGTGTTCATGCTGCTGCTGGTCGAAGCCCGCTCGTCTTTTGCCATTCAGATGCAGAGCTTCATCGTGTTCATTGGTCTGGGAAGCCTGGGGCTTTATGGGTCGATGACTTACGGAAATCCTTCCAGTGCACTCACGCTGGCTTCTCTGCTGCTTCCGTTTCTGACTTTCTATTCCATCACCGACTTTCTTCTGGGGGGAACTCTGGGCGTGTTTCTGTGGATCTGCGTCGCCTACGGCTTCGCCTCTGTGGCCATGCTGGTTCCCACGGTCAGTGACTTCGATATCGCCCTCGGCCGTTCCTCGAACGACGGCTGAAGACCTTTTCCGTTTTTCTGCAGATTTTCCGTTTCACTGTGCATTCTTTTTTGACTACCTGTCTGAGGACACTTCCCGGCATCGCCACGGTGTGGTGCGCAGTCATCACGATTGTCTCTGCAGCGGGTGCCGCAGAGTTCGAATCGATTTCAGCAGGCTATAACGGGAAGGGACAGGTCGGACGGGCTGTTCCGGTCGTTGCTGAGATGTCCGGACTGTCAGCCGGTCAGAACATTCGTCTCGATGTGCATACGGTCGACGCCCGGAATACTCCGCTGATCGAATCCAGTCATCCTGTCGTTGTCGACCGCACCGGACGAGTGACGGTCCGATGTCTCATTCGAACCGGACGTCTGGATGCGTCACTGAAGCTTCGGGTGGTGGACAGTCAAACGAAGAACATTCTGTGTGAACACACGATTCGCTGCAGCGAAGAGCCACAGGCGAACCCGGACTCAGCCGATCCGGTCTGTACTCGTCTGCAGCTGTTTCGTCACGATGTGCCGTTTCTGCTTTCCATCGGCCCACTGCATGATCTGAATGCTTTCCTGTCAGAAGCCGCGTCAGCGGGCGGAAAAGTCCCTCTGCTGGTGGGATATCCACTGGACTCATCCAAAGACTTTCCGTCTTCGGCGGCAGCGATGGAAGTTTTCACCACAGTGATGATTTCCGGGTTTCCGGACCTGAACAGCGATCAGTTACAGGCCCTGAAGACATGGGTTCGTGACGGCGGACATCTGATCCTGACAGGCAGTTCAGAAATCACCACCGGACTGTCCACGCCATTCGGGCAGTGGCTGCAGTCCCGTTTCGGCCTGCTGACATCCACTCGACGGGCCGGCGACCGGGAACTGGCCGCCGTCCGCCAGCTTCTGCCACAGTCTCCAAGAATGTCGGCCCACCGCAATCAGCTGTCGATGTTGCAGATTCGATCCGGCCAGGTGGATATTCTGGCCGAATCGCCGTCCGGTCCACTGATTGCGCAGTCAGCTGCCGGAGGCGGCAGGATCACCCTGATCGCCGTCAATCTGTCATCTCCCTTTCTGGCCGGATGGAACGCTTTTCCGGACCTGTACGCCCGCCTGATCCTGGAGGGACCTCTGGAAAAGGCCGCGTCAGCTTCTCGTACATCCCGTATCTCCAGCAGCGGTGTCACAGACCTGACGACTCAGCTGATGGCGTCTGTGGATGCGGTTCCACAGACGGGGCGATGGTCCATCTGGAGTGTGATTGCCGTTTCCTTCGGGTGGCTGCTGCTGATCGGACCGGTAGACTGGTTCCTCGTCGTTGTTCTCTTCAGACGTCCTCATCTGACCTGGCTGACCTTTCCATTGTGGACCGGAACGGCTCTGACGGCTGTCTTTTTCCTGAAGCCCGCGAAGGACAGCACTGTTCTGAATACGGTTCACATCGTCGATGTCGCGTCGGACCAGAACGAACAGTTCGTTCGCACACGCTCATTTATGAGTGTGTCGATACCGGAAACCCGGCAGATTCATGTGCGTGCCCTGCCGGCCCGGCCTCTGTCCGGACCGGATGCCGCAGTGAACCTTCACTGGGCCGGTCGACCGGAAGATGTGTACGGCGGGATGTATCGTGCCAGCGGCCTCAGCGGCTCGCTGCCTGCCTACAGGCATTCTGCATCGTCCCCTGACGTGCTGGATGCTGTCCCTGTGCTGATCGACGGTTCCTTTGAAGCCCAGACCCTGTCCGCGTTCACGCCCGAACGTCCTCTGCTGGAATCCACGTTTTCCGTCAGCGGTTTCGGACTGCTCACCGGAACAATGACGCACCATCTTCCGGTTCCGATCGAGGACTGGTTCATTGTCTGCGAGAATCGCGTGTACCTTCCCGCCACAGATGGCCACTCCCGGTGGGATCCTGATACAGCGTGGTCGTTTCAGAGGGGGCGTTCTCGTGTCACGGACCTGCGTGCCTGGCTCACCGGCCGGCGTGCAGCCCGTTCGGAATCCTCAGACGAAAATCCCACAGATCAGCCGACTGCAGCGCGGTACCGAGCCGCCGAACGGGATCCCCTGGACATTGTGACCATGATGAGTCTGTACCAGACAGCAGGCGGATCGCAGTATACAGGGTTGACACATCATACCCTGGAGATTCTGGAACGAAGCCATTCAGTTCGTTCCGGATACGCTCTTCTGGTCGGCCGGATGCATCTGGATGCCGTCCGCTACAGCATCAACGATCGCATTCATGCACCGACAAAAACGGACACCATTGTGCGGATCCTGTTTCCTGTGCGCCGTCAATCCGCATCGAATTCCTATGCACCTTCTCCGGAAGCCGGTGCGCAGACGGCTTCTGAATCCGTCAAAAGGACGGATCACACATGACGGCCATGCCCCATCGGACGGAAGAAACATCCCGTGATTGAAACACGCGATCTGACCAAACAGTTTGGCGACCTGATTGCCGTCAACAGCATCACCCTGAAGCTGGAAGAAGGCGATGTGTTCGGATTCATCGGACCGAACGGTTCCGGCAAGACGACCACGATGCGGATGCTGGCCACGCTGCTGAACCCGGATCACGGCGAAGCCTATATCTGCGGCGAATCCATCTACACACAGCAGGAAAAAATCCGTCGGCTGGTGGGGTTTATGCCGGACTTTTTCGGCGTGTACGACGACATGACGGTCATCGAATACCTCGAATTCTTCGCCGCTTCGTACCGCATCCGATCATCCGCCAGACGGAAGATCTGCGAAGAAAAACTGGAACTGGTCGACATGACGTTCAAACGCGACGCCATGGTCAGTGAGCTGTCGCGGGGGCAGACACAGCGGATCGGGCTGGCCCGAACTTTGCTGCACGACCCGCAGGTTCTGCTGCTGGATGAACCGGCCAGCGGCCTGGATCCGCGGGCCCGCATCGAAATCCGGCGGCTGCTCCGACGCCTGGGAGAAATGAAGAAAACGGTCATCGTGTCCAGCCACATTCTTCCGGAACTGGCTGACGTGTGTACTCGGGTCGGAATGATCGAAAAGGGAAACCTGCTTGTCGACGGCAATGTGGCGGAAGTGATGAAGAAAGCACGGGAACGCATCATCCTGAATGTGCGTGTCCGTGAACGCACGGAAGCGGCCGCAAAATGTGTGGAACAGTGCGACTGTGTGGAAACGGTGAATGTTCGCGATGATGAACTGATCGAAGTCGCTCTGAAGAAAGACACGGACGACTACAGCGATATCGCTTCCACACTTGTCACCCAGGGCTTTCCACTGACACTGTTTCGGGAAGAAGAAGTGAACCTGGAAACCGCCTTCCTGAAACTCACCCAGGGACTCGTTCAATGAATGTCCGCTGGTTCACGATAAACGGCTGTCAAACACTGCGAGCGGTTCTGGCAGCAGCCGGAATCGTCATTCTGGCCGGCACAGACTTTCTTTTGGCGCAGCCAACCGGCCCGCAGATCGATTTCGCCCGCGATATCCGTCCCATACTGAAACAGCACTGTCTCCCCTGCCACAGTGCCCGCGCTGCCGAAGGCGGGCTGTCGCTGGAAACAAGAAAGGATGCAGAATTTGGCGGTGACTCTCAGGAACCGATTCTCAGCAGTGATCTGACGGCCAGTGAGCTGTACCGCCGGATCACATCCGATGACGAAACCACACGCATGCCCAAGGGGCGTCCGGCTCTTTCAGCGGCCGAACAGGAACGCATCGCTGTCTGGCTGCAGTCCGGTGCCGACTGGCCGGATGATGTGGCCGTACGGGAATCCGACGAGGAGGGGACTGTTCCCGGTGACACGGTTCCGCCGAATGATTCCTGGCTGGACCGCATCGAACAGATCAATCGACGGCTCGACCGGATTCCGGGACGAATGGCCTTCCAGATATCTCTGCTGGCCGTCGTACTCATCATTCTGTTGCTGGAACGACGGCGCAAAACCACGTCGTCTGCCGGAAGGCCGTCTGTCAGCCGAGCCTGGTATCTGGTTCTGGTTCTCACCTGGCTGACGAGCCTCACGGTGACCATCTATCATTCTTCTCTGACAGCCGCTGAAAGGGAGCTTGTCCAGCTGAGGCAGGCCGCTGCGGAACTGGCATCCCTCAAACGACAGCAGTCAGGCCTGCCGGACTACAGAGACATTTTCGGTGATCCGCCGCGGCCGTTTCGCCCGGATCATCCGGCAGCTCTGGAACACACCTATTATCGAGGCAACTGTGAACGGAATGATCGACTGTTCAATGGCGGCAATTATCGCACCGCGGAAATGACGATTCAGCTGTGCGATGCCGACGGCACGCCGGTCGACTACGGCGATCCTGTGCTCGATCGACCGCTGTTCATCCGTTTCGAACTGAAGCGGTCCCGAATGAGCACTCCAAATCTGTTTTCTTCCGGCATCATCCAGGCGGTGTTTCTTACGAATTCCTGGATCCCTCCCGGTGCCTCTGTGGAAAGCCACAACCTTTATCGACTGAAAGTCGTTCAGGAAGGCGATCTCTGGGAATGCCGTGTCCCGCTGACTCCGCCTTCCGATGACGGCACGCAGCGGGGCTACGTTTACGTCTTCAAGGGGCGCATCCGGGACGGAAAGATGTCGGCGGTGCCTCACTATGCCATCCGCTACAACCTGCAGATCGACAACAACGGGACACTGGATGCCGACAGCGAAATCTGGATGAACGCGATCTATTTTCCTCACCCCGTCCATCCGCCGCCTCCGCCAGGGAAACTTCCGTTCAGCGAGTGGTTCAGCCACGAACCGATTCCGGAAATCACCGGAAAGAACACCACCGATCCGGATCTGCTGGGGCTGCCGGAACACCTGGGACCGAATGCCGGCCGCGGCGAATCGCCGGGCGGCGACGAAGAAACATCACAGCCGGCCTCATCACCCGAAAACGCTGACGCCCCGGAAGCGGACACATCTCCGGATCCTTCACCACCCGCGCCCTGACAGGCTGACAGGCAGGCAGGCAGGCAGGCAGGCAGGCGGGCAGGCAGGCGATCGGTTCGACCGGGTTCTGCCGGCCGCCCTCGCAGAGCGATCGACCGGCAGCAGCAGGAATCACGGTATCGGCCAGAAAACCGTCGGTCGTGCTGCCGGAACCACGGACCGCAGACATCCGGCGTTCGCCGATTGTGTCATGCCGCCCGGGACGTGTTGGCGTCCCGGGGCAGAAAATTCCCCTGCTCATCAATCTCCTCAAACCGCACCGACAGTCGCCGGGACACTCCTGATTCCTGCATCGTCACGCCGTACAGCACATCCGTGACGGCCATCGTGGGCTTGCGGTGCGTGATCATGATGAACTGTGTGTCGTCCCGAAAATCTCTCAGAACGCCGACAAACCGGCTGATATTGGCATCGTCCAGAGCGGCATCCACTTCGTCCAGCAGGCAGAACGGGCTGGGCCGGCTGCGAAAAATCGCCAGCAGAAGTGCGACAGCGGTGAGCGTTTTTTCGCCGCCGCTGAGCAGCGACAGGCTCCGCAGTTCCTTTCCCGGAGGCCGGGCGACGACATCGATGGCACATTCCAGCACATTCTCGGGGTCGTCGAGTACCAGGTCCGCTTCCCCACCTCCGAACAGACGCCGGAACAGTTCGCGGAAGTGGGTCTGGATGCATTCGAACGATTCCAGAAACATGCGGCGGCATTCCACATCGATTTTCCGCACCATGCTGCGAAGGGCATCCCGGGCGGCTTCCAGGTCGTGAAGCTGACTGTGCAGCCGTTCGTATCGTGTTTCCAGTTCCGCCAGACTGTCCAGGCTTTCCGTGCTCACGGAACCGATTTTCCGCATCTGCCGTCTCAGCCGGTCAACACGCTGTTCGATGGAACGCCGCAGTTCTTCATAACGGGCTGCATCATGCAGAACGGACGCGACCTCTTCTGAATCGGCCGTGATCCGGGGAACCGACACATCGGCAGCGTTTTCCGGATGGTCCGCAGCCGCTTCTGCCGTGCGAACGGCCGTCAGCCAGGCCGCCAGAGCCGAACGGCCTTCTGCCACGGCATCTTCCACACGAATCTGAAATTCGTCGTAGATGCGTTCGGCGGCCGCAGCCCGCTGATGGGTGATCTGAGAAATCCGGAGTTCCAGTTCATGATGCCGGCGTTCCTGACGGGCGCACTGGTCGCGGATGCCGGCTTCCTGACGAGCGGCTTCCTGACGGCGGACCTGCAGCCTCTGCCGGTCGGCCGTCCGGGTGGAAATCATGCTCTGCAGCCGATCCTCCTGGACGTACAGTTCCGACAGTTCGGCCCCCACGTTCAGACGGCTGAGTCGGATTTCGCGCAGACGATCCTGTCCGGCTCCCAGACGCCGCCTGGCTTCCTGCTGCTGAAGCCGCCGCTGGTCCAGGTCTTCGTCGATCCGGTCCACGGCATCGCGGACGGAAATGACGCGTTCTTCCATCCGTGTGACCTGCAGAGCCGTTTCGTTGCGGTTCCGTTCCAGAGTGTCCAGCCGGCTCCGAAGTTCGTCCCTCTGCCGTTCGCATTCCAGCAGGCGGTTTCGGCAGGCTGTCAGGCTGTCTTCTCCGGCTGTTTGCTGTTTTTCCAGATCTTCGATTTCGGCATCCATACCGGCCAGGTCGTTTCGGACCGTGGTCATCTGTTCCTGCAGCCGCTCCAGACGCTGTTCGGCGAACGACAGCGACTGCTGGATTTCCGCCCGGTCTTCCACCACGGCCCGCAGCCGATCGGCGGCCGACGCGATCGCGTTTCGAGCGGATTCCAGTTCCGTGTCGGCAGCATCCACATCGGCACTCAGCCGTTCCAGAAGCAGCTCCCGTTCCTGAACAAGGTGCTGCAGCCGATGGAGTTCATTTTTCAGACGGCGCAGTTCGCTTTTCCGGGACACGACCGCGGTTTCGCTGCGCACCATTCCCGTGTGCAGCGTTCCGTCGCATTCCACAAGTTCGCCCTGAGGTGTGACGGCCCGGACCCGGCCCTGCGACTGTTTCACAATGCGCACGGCATCAGCCAGTGTTTCCACCACCCATGTGTCGGCCAGCAGCAGGGCGGCCAGATGCGGGATTCTGCGAGGTGATCGAGCCAGACTGTCGGCCCGGCCGATCACGCCGGGCTGACCGGTCAGGGACGGAATTTCCTCATGGGAAAACACCGACTGCCGAATCGGCGTGTCGGCCTGAGCATCCACCCAGGTCACATTCAGTTCAGGAGAAAGAACGTCTTCCGGAATGTCACCGTCGAAGGATTCCGGCAGGGACACATCGAAGTCCGGCAGCCGCAGAGGATCATTTTCTGAAAGTCCGTCAGCGGGCAGATCGGCCGCCCCGACGGATTCCTCGGATGCTTCTGCATGCCGCCTGTCGGCATCGATGATGGGAGCGTTTTCCAGAGACACGAAACCGACGCGGCCCGTCATCCGGCAGCGACCGCTGCTGAGATACTCGATGAGCGGATCGAGACGATCGATGACCAGAAGCTGAGCACGACCGGAAAGAGCCACTTCCAGAAGCGCCGCGTGATCCATGTCCACATCCAGCAGATCCGCCACGCTGCCGCGAATCAGGTTCCAGGGAGACTGGCGGGATTCTTCGGCCCGCCGCAGGATCTCTCGGACTCCGATACCGAAACCTTCCTGCCGATCTTCCAGATCCTCCAGAACAGACCGTCTGGCCTCGGCCGCACTGCGCTGTTCCCGCAGTTCCGTGAGCGATTCGCGTGATTCGCTCTGATGCCGGACGATCATGTCGCGATCGCTCAGCAGACGGTCGGCATGCTGTTGGGCCTCCTGAAGAGCCTGCTGAGCTGCCTTTTCGGCCTGCTGCCGTTCTGCCAGTCGGTTCAGGAGCTGTTCACGTTCCTGCTGCTGCAGAATGTGGGCATCCTGAATTTCCTTTTCGCGGCGTTTCAGAGTTTCCCGCTGACTGCGGACCACGTCCATCCGCCCGGAAACGGCCGTCTTCTGCTGCACCAGCTCAGCCACTTCCGATCGACAGGATTCCATCTGCTGTTCGGCGTCGGTCATCTGCTGTCGCAGCGCGTCCAGTTCCGCAGCCTGATGTTCCTGTGTGCGGCGCATCGCCTGCAGCCGGTTCTCTTCTGCATCCAGCATGTGTGCCAGATTTCGGCGTTCCTGCTCCGCTTCGACCACCCGCCGGTTCATGACGGACAACTGTCGGCGCAGCCGCCCGGCGTCCGTTTCCAGTTCCGTCTGCCGCGCCGCATCGTGGCGGCCGCTGGTTTCCAGACTGGAAATGCGGCTGCGCAGGACAGCTCGTTCAGATTCCATCTGCCGAATTTCGGCGTCTGCGGCATTCAAAGCCGTTTCCGCTTCCGCCGATGCGATCTCCGCCGCGCGGCGCTGTTCTTCCAGTTCCTTCAGAGCCGCGGCGGCCGCGTCTTTCTGTTCGGTCAGCTGCGATTCCTGCAGAATCTGTCGTCGGAAATCGTCGCAGACCATGCCGACCCACAGAGTTTCCAGCTCAGCGGACACTTCCCGGTAGCGCACGGCCCGCTGCGCCTGGCTGCGGACGCTGCTGACCTGCGACTCCACTTCGTCGACAATGTCGGTCAGCCGCAGAAGATTCTGTTCCACGCGATCCAGCCGACGCACGGCGTCGGCTCGCCGCGATCGAAATCGGGCGATTCCGGCAGCTTCTTCGAAGATCAGCCGGCGATTGGCCGCATTGGACTGCAGAATCTGATCGACGCGCCCCTGTTCGATGATGCAGTACGCGGCCGCACCGGCCCCGGTTCCGGAAAACAGTTCCCGGACATCCTTCAGCCGCGCCGTGCTGCGATTGATGAGATACTCCGAATCGCCGGACTGCCAGAGTCGCCGGCCGACGGATACTTCATCCTGGTCCAGCGGCAGAAAGCGGCTTCTGTTGTCGAACACCAGAGTCGCTTCGGCGAACTGCGCCGGCCCCCGTCCGGAAGACCCGTTGAAAATGACATCGGTCATCTCCCGGCCGCGCAGACTGCGAGGACTCTGGTCCCCCAGCACCCATTTGATGGAATCGACCACGTTGCTCTTGCCGCTGCCGTTGGGACCGACGACACCGGTGATGCCGGCCGAGAACTCGAAAATGGTCCTGTCGGCAAAGCTCTTGAACCCGAACAGTTCGAGCGACCGAAGCATTGCGACCTGCCGAAATCAGAATGGAAACGACTCGAATGAACCGGTCAGCAGACGCTTCAGGGGACCGGACTGTGATCCGGCATCGCGGGCGACATCTTCAGCCGCCGGCGTGCCGGCCGCCGAACGGGCATCTGTCCGGGCACTGTCCACCTGGGCGGCATCGTTGCCCTCGGCAGCGGTTTCCCCGGCATCGGCTTCTGCGGACGCCGGGGACTTCCGTGGCGGATGCGTCCGCAAAGCGGATTCCGTTTCGCCGGCAGACGCTGCGTCGTTCGCGGACGGATCTTCTGCGGAATCCTCGCTGTCGATCCGTTCGAAGATTCCAGGAGTCCGTGCTGCCGTGCCGGCTCGTCGCCGGACCTGACCGGCGGTCGCCTGGGAATCGTGTCGGGAGGTGTAGCTGCGGCCTGCCTGCGGCAGCCGATCGATTCCCAGTTCTCCCTCCAGATTGTGCTGTTTTTCTGCTTCCAGAATGAGCTGAACGATGTCCGAATAGTAGGCGCCCAGTTCGCCGGCCGTCCGAATGATTTCCGCCAGGCGGCGACTGCACGTGCGCCGCACCGGATCCCTGCCGACTTCGTACCGCGTGACGGTCACGGTGTCTTCTCCGTCCCGGCCGATGACGCGGATCCGGTGTCCGCCGTTGAGAACGGCCGGCAGCAGCAGTTCCTGTGTATCGTTGAAGATCGTGATTTCCGGCAGCCGCCGGCGCGTCAGATGCACGGCCGGCGGTCCCGGAGGACTGATCTGTCTGAGAACGAACCGCTTTCTGTAGCGCACGGTTTTCAGAGACCGGTCGCTGTCGTCGATTTCCGTGATGGCTCTCAATGCACCGTAGCGAGTTTCCAGCGACTGTTCGTGAAGCAGGGAACGCAGCGCCAGCAGAGCCTGGGCGGAAGACGTCATGTTGGACAGCGCCGCGAATGCATAGATCCGAAAGGCCGGTTCATCCCGCGCTGCGGCAGCCAGCACGTCCACCGCATCGCGGTCTCCCAGATAGGCCAGTGCTTCGGCCGAAAAGAAACGGACATCCGACCAGGGAGAACGCAGACCGGCCCGCAGAAACGGCTTCGCTTCGGATCCGAGCGCCTCCAGCTGCAGCGCTGCTTTTTCAGCCGTGGCCGGTTCCAGCAGTTCTCTGGCCAGAGTTTCCATGCGCAGACGGCGGGCGACCGGGGTGTCTGCCAGAGGAATGTGGCGGATGACCTGGTGATATCGGGGAAAATTGTTGCGGTACAGCGGGTGAGACTTCAGCCGCACCAGTGCATGCGTTTTGGCTTCTGCGACGGGAATCCGCCGGTTGAAGCGATCGAAATAATGAAACCGCGATCCAATGGCATCGGCGATCTGTTTGGATTTGCGGATGCTCTGAAACCGCTTCCTCAGAACGATTTCCATATCCCGGTCGGTTTTGGAAACGGCTCCTCCCGGGATGCTGCCCCGTGCCAGCAGTCCTCGACTGCCGGCAGCACGATCATCGGCTCCAAAGGCACACAGAATGGGGCCTTCGGCCACAGCGTATTCGTGGCCGCGTTTCGTTCCGGCTCCGCGAATTTCGGCTTCTTCAAACAGCCGCGTGGGCAGCAGATAACCGCCCTTCAGACTGGTCGCTTCGCTGTTGGGCGGCAGCGCCACACGCACATCGAATCGCTGCCCTTTGCGGGCGTTGGCCGGAAGATAGGCCGTGACGATCACCAGAGCCGTATCCCGGCGCGCCAGAACAGCCGACGGCCCGGGAACATCCAGACGCGCCATTTCTTCCAGCAGCTTCCTGCGCAGCGAAGACGGCGGCGGGGTGCCACCGGTCCCGTTGAGTTCCATGACCAGACCGATTCCCCGCAGCGGAACCAGGGTGTTTCCCTGAACACTGATGTAATCCCCCAGCAGCGGAGTCTCCATGCGGGTTTCGAAATCATCCTCCTCAGTGCGACCACCGTCACCTTCCGCGCGGTCCGATGTACCCGTCAGACCGGCCAGCCTGGTTGTCAGACCACCTTCCGGAAGCTGCAGCAGGCCGGCGGTGCATCCGCAGCAGATCAGCAGAAGGACGCCGGACACAGGCAGGCCGATGCGGGACACGTCGATCGATTCCTGAAAAAGCGGAGAAGGGCTTTTCGCCCGACAGGGCAGCCTGCACTGACGAACAGTGGGCACGTACAGAAAAAACGCGCGGGATGAACAGATGGAGAGAGACTGAGTGATATTGTGAATCGGAGGTCGTTTTCTGCAGTCTGTTCGACCGCCCGATCAGAAAACGATCCTCCGTTCACAAAACCACTGGAGAGCACCGGCACAGTAGGACGATGCGCCCGCAGCGGTCAACACGCGTCGGAACGTTCCTCCCGCCATCGCCCGGTCCGCTGCCGGACACGGAAACACCGATCGGCAAAAATATGCTGCTCGCGGGCCTGTTCGGCAGACAGCAGGCGACCGGCTGCCGTCCGGACCGGCAGCACCTGCAGAAAGCCGTCGACGCCGATTCCGCCGCCACGAAGAACTGCCGAAACAGCGCCCTGGTTCGCTGCGGACAGCCTCCCGGCGCGATTCTGCTGTCCTGGCATGTTCCCGGCGGCCCCGGGCATTTTTCGCGACCGGGACGTGGAAAATTCCGATCCCGCTGCCAGGATTCCATCTGGTGCAGCGAATTCCTTCCTGATGACTGCAGCGGGATTCCGGCTTCAGCGCAACAGCCTCAGGGAAACTTCATGACTGTCCCCCCTTCGTCCACTCACAGTCTGGCAGTCGGCTACATCTGCTGGCTGTTCGGATTCACCGGTGCCCATCGTTTCTACTTCGGACGACCGGTGACCGGAACGATCTGGTTCTTCACGTTCGGGCTGCTGGGAATCGGCTGGATCGTGGACCTGTTCCTGATGCCGTCTCTGCACGCGTCAGCCGAACAGACCTACTGCGAGGGTCCGTACGATTACACCGTGGCGTGGCTGCTGCTGACGTTCCTGGGGACGTTCGGAGCCCACCGCATGTACCTGAACCGCTGGTTCACCGGCATCCTCTGGCTGTTCACCGGCGGACTGTTTCTCCTGGGATGGCTTTACGATCTGTGCACTCTGAACGATCAGGTGCACCGGGCCAATATGGCGGAACGCCGGTGGCCGCATCCCCGGACTCATTCGCTTCACGATCCCGACTGCATTCAGCAGGGGCTGCCCACCTGAACGGTCAGACGGACACGCCGGCAAACGTGCCGACTCGGTCCAGATCTTTCAGCAGAGCAGCAGGAGTCTCATAACGGTCCTCGGGACGTTTCTCCAGCATTTTCATCACACAGCCCGAAAACAGGTCGTTGATCGAAAGCTGAAAGTTCCGAGGGGGTTCCGGTGGCTCTGTACGGATCTTCTGCAGCAGTTCGGGAAATGTTCCTGCCGTGAAGGGCGGACGCCCGGTCAGCAGAGCATAGCAGGTGGCTCCCAGCGCGTAGATGTCTGACCGGATATCGATGTCGGCCGAACCGGTGGTCTGTTCCGGTGCCAGCCAGGTGAGGTCACCGATGAGTTCTCCAGGACGAGTGATCTGCTCCGCCATGGTTCCTTCCAGGGCCCGAGCCAGCATGGTGTCGCCGAGTTTGACGACCTGGTCCGATGTCCGCATGAGAATGCTTTCCGGACGAATGTTTCGATGCACGATGCGGTGCTCCGCAGCCGCTTCCAGACCGCGGGCCGTGTGCACAGCGACGCGAAATGCGTACTCCCAGTCCAGCATCCCGGCGGTGCCGATGCGGTCGATCACCTGAGCCATATTCTCGCCGTCCACGTATTCCATGGACACCCACACCAGATCGCCTGTCCGGCCGGCATTCCAGATGCGGACCAGGTTTTCATGCCGCACCCCGTGCATCGTCTTCATGGCGCGAACAAACCGCGCCATTCCTTCCGGACTGCCCGTGACTTCCGGCTTCAGAATCCGGACCGCCACATCACGTTCCTTACGGACATCGCGTGCCAGATAGACCACGCCCGTCCGTCCTTCGCCCAGCAGACGGACCAGTTCATAATCATGAATCGTCCGTCCCGCCAGATCCGGCAGCCGTCCGGACGCCGAACTTCCACCGGGTCCTGGAGGAATCGTCTTCTGCGAATCCGCAGAATGACTCACCGTCAAAACGGTGTCTCCAACCCGAATTTCATCCCCGGGTTTCAGTTCGATTCCGCCGTCGATACGGCTGGAATTCACGAACGTCCCGCTGGAACTGCCGGCGTCAGCAATCAGCAGGCGGGGCCCCCGCACTTCCAGAATGCAGTGCTGCCGCGAAACACTCAGGTCCGGCAGCCGCACATCGGCCGCGGTGCCGCGGCCGACCGTCGTCACACCTTCATCCAGAACGATGCTGCGATCGGCATCCTGACCACTGGTCACCACCAGTCGAAAACCCATGTTCAGCCCGCCGTCTGTTGCGTTCGCCATCGTCACGCGGTCCGAACCGGTCGGCAGCGGCCCGCTGTGACAGAAGCTCGTCACCAGATGCGCATTGTCCCGGCTGTCTGAAGGGTGTCAACGAATCGGGAATAAGAAATGCCGCCCCGCCCTTCGGGAACAGACGGCTGCGGAATTTCCGAGTCTGCATGCTGTGCTGTCGGAACGAACCACATAAACTGAAGTCCGGTCACGTTGTCATGCGCATAGCTGTGTCATTCCCGGTTATTCCGTGCTGTTTATTCCGTGCTGTTTCCAGGGAGAATCCCATGTTGCTGACCCGTATCTGTCTGATAGCCGTTTCCGGAACCCTGCTGCTGATCGGACCTGTGTCCGCCGGAGAAGCGCAGAGTCGTTTCTTCGACAGCGACGGTGTGAAAATCCATTTCGTGGAAAAAGGCCAGGGCGATCCGGTGGTTTTGATTCACGGATTCGCGGCGTCTCACCAGATGAACTGGGTTCTTCCCGGCATACTGGATCGGCTTGCCGAAGACTACCGGGTGATCGCTCTGGATAACCGCGGACACGGTCAAAGCGACAAACCGCACGAACGGAGCGCCTACGGTCTGCACATGGTCGATGATGTGATCCGGCTGATGGATCATCTGGACATTCCACGTGCCCACGTCGTCGGGTATTCCATGGGAGGATTCATCACGACGCGGCTCATCACCCGTCATCCCGATCGCGTGGCGTCCGCCGTGATCGGCGCGGCCGGGTGGAATGAACATCCCGAACCCCGATTCGCTCTGCTGGATGCCATCGGGGACTCCCTGGAATCCGGAAACGGCCTCATTCCTCTGATGCAGGCCCTGCAGCCGACCGACCAGCCAAAAGTGCCGACCGAACAGCTTCAGGCCACCAGTCAGCTCATCATGGCGGTGAACGACCCCCTGGCCCTGTCCGCCGCAATTCGGGGCATGCGGGAACTGACGGTTCAGCGGTCTGAACTGGAACAGAATCAGGTGCCCGTTCTCGCCGTGGTCGGATCGAGCGACCCGCTGCGGGAAGGTGTGGAGGAACTGGCAGCCGTCATGAACAACCTGGAGCTGGTGCTCATCGATGGCGCCGATCATCTGTCCGCCGTTCGGCGTTCGGAATTCACAGATGTCATCCTGGACCATCTGAAACGTCATCCGCTGTCCCGCCAGGCGGTCACGGCCAGCCGGCAGCCATGAGTGGGCCTCCCGACTGATTTTCACTGAAACCTCCCACGTCACTGGCCACGATACCTGTGCGCATGTATACATGTGCCGGGCGTGTACCTGAACAGGGCATTTCATTGTGCCGGATTGAGGCCGGACGATTCCGGACAGGAGGAATCCTGGAGAATCAGGTGGTTTAGGAAGAGTGATCTGATGCTTCTCTCTTGACGGCAGCAGTCATGTCCTTCTGTAATGGTGCGGGATTCTGGTGATTCTGCTGAAGCGGAGGAATCATCCGAACGATGTCGAATTCTGATGGCGGCATGTCTCCAGGAAGGACATGTGCCCGTTGGATGCAGAATTCGTTCGTTTCGGGATCGCAGGCCGTTCTGGCCCCGCTCAGACGAATTCTCGGCCCTGTCGGTGCATGTGGGGTGCCTGACGCAGCCGAGGCCAGACAGGGATGTCGGCACAATGGGAAAACGGGAGAAAAGCCGGTGGTGAGTATCCGGCGGATTCTCAACTGAGGCGTTTACCATGGCTGGAAGCGATGGCGTACGCATTGTGGTCACCGGTGTGGGAGTGGTGTCTCCCATCGGAATCGGAAAGCAGCAGTTCTGGCACAGTCTGACGCACAATGTGAGCGGGATCGACTACCTGTCTCTGCCGCATGAAAGCCTTCCGTCGGCATTTGGAGCGGAAGTGCGGAATTTCGATCCGGCCGTTCACCTGCGCGACCGAAAGTTTCTGAAAGTCATGTCCCGGGACATGCAGCTCGGCGTGGCGTCGGCCCGGCTGGCCGTGTCCGATGCGGGAATCCGTCCCGGTGACATCGATCCTCTGCGATTCGGTGTCGATTTCGGTGCCGGCCGTATGACGACGCACCCGGATGAGCTGGCCGCGGCGGTCCGTGCCTGCCAGGACGAACCGGGAACGATCAACATGACCCGCTGGGGGGAAGACGGCCTCGGACAGATCGCACCGCTGTGGCTTCTGCGGCAGCTTCCCAACATGCCGGCCTGCCACGTGTCCATCGATCACAACGCCCAGGGCCCCAACAACACGATCACCTCCCGCGATGCGTCGGCCCTGCTGGCTCTGTCGGAAGCGATTCGCGTGATCGAATCCGACCGGGCAGACGTGATGATCGTCGGCGCCTGCAGTTCGAACATCCACCCGGTCGACATCGCCAAGTTTCATCGGTTTGAAGGGCTCTCGCAGAGATCGGATGATCCTTCCCGGGCCTGTCGCCCCTTCGATTTCGAACGTGATGGAGCCGTTGTGGGGGAGGGCGCTGCCACGTTCATTGTGGAACGCATGGAACACGCGGTGCGGCGCGGAGCCGACATCTATGCGGAGATCATTGGAATCGGCGGTGGCTGTGACGGCCGCGGTCCGGCCAATGAATCGACCGGGATGGGACTGGTTCGGGCGATGGAATCGTGCCTGCGCCGTGCCGGAATCGGCCTTTCGGAAATCGGCCACATCAATGCTCAGGGAAAAAGCACTCAGATGGACGACATCGTCGAATCCCGCGCCTATCGCCGTGTTCTGGGAGACCATCTGCCGCAGATTCCCGTGACGGCCATGAAGAGCTTCATCGGCCATTTCGATGCCGGGAGCGGGGCGGTGGAGCTGGCCGGAACGCTGCTGTCCCTGCGTTACGGAGAAGTCCCGGCCACACTGAACTACGAAGTCCCCGATCCGCGCTGCCCGGTGAATGTGGTGCGCGACGGTCCCATGAAAGTCGACTGCCGAACCGCCCTTTCTGTCAACCGCACAGCCCGGGGACAAAGTGCGGCCGTGGCCCTGCGGGCCGTCTGACGTCAGCAGCCTGCAGAAGATCTGCCTGCCGACTGCCGTCCGTTCTCATCGCCGAATCGTTTTTCCGCATTGCGAGCATGCGGAGACAGCGCAGTTCTAGTGCACGTGGCCGGGTTCCAGAAAGCCGGTCACCCAGGCGGTCGCAATTCCCAGCAGCAGCGCCACGGACAGATAGATGCGGTGGTGCGAATGGAATTCCATTTCCGGCAGCAGATCACTGAGAGCCACGCACAGAAAAATGCCGGCCGAAAATGCCATGGCCGCCCCGGACAGTTCGTCGTGAAGTCCCGGAAACTGCTGCAGTCCTGCCAGGAACAGCACGACACCCAAAGGGCACATCAGAGCAAACCCCGCATTGACCGCCTGCATCCCGCGGGAGGTCCATCCACCGGCAGCCATGAGCGATGTGATGGACACGGCGTCCAGAGGCTTGTGCAGGACGATCGCCACAAACACCGCAATCCCCGGAAGAAGTCCGTCCGAACCGGACGAAGCCGCGACAGAACCTGCCAGAGCGATCCCGTCCAGCAGCGTATGAATGCTCAGCCCCGCCAGAATTCCGACCCAGCTCAGATTCAGCCGGTGCGGGTGGGAGTGTCCATGTGCGTGCGTGTGTTCATGATCCTGATCGCAGGGAACACACCGCTGTTCGTGGCCGTCTTCTGCCAGGCCGTGGTTGTGGAAATGGAATGTCCGAATGAGGAAAAACATGAACAGGATGCCCGCCATCATCCACAGCATGACCCGATCGATCACCAGCACAGCAGACGCATGCGGGATCAGATGAAACACGGCGATTCCCAGCATGAGCCCCCCCACGAAACTCACAACGATCTGCATGCGGGTGTGCGTTACGCGGATCACAGACGGCAGCCAGCCGCCCAGCAGGGACGCTCCCAGAATGAGAACGCAGTAGCCACTCAGCACAACCATCGACCAGTCCGGTCGCTCCGCCCGACCGACCTCCCCCGATTCCCTGACCGGTCCGGCATCATGATGCGTACCGGCTGAAATTCCCGATACCGCCGTCCTTTCTGCAGCAGCCACGACACAGCCGGAATGTGCGGCAGTCAGCAGACAGCCGATGATCACAGTCATCAGGCAGCAGGTTGTGAGCTGCCGCGGCAGAATTCTTCGCAGGAAGATCATGTTCGGCATGGGCAGCAGAAGACGCCATCCGGGGAGAAAAGATTTCAGAAAACACGCTGGTCCGGAATGGTCAACAGACTTAGCGAACCCGAAAAGATTTGGTACACCACAAGGCAGATAATCACGCGTTTTCAGCCAAATCTCTCTTTCAGCGAAAGGATCAGCGGAATGCCCGTTCTGGAAGACAACACACAGTCCATTGGCCGTACACCGCTTGTCCGTATCAATCGGCTGGCCAGCCATACGGGAGCCACGGTGCTGGCCAAGATCGAAGGACGCAACCCGGCCTACAGTGTCAAATGCCGGATCGGAGCCGCCATGATCTGGGATGCGGAAGAAACCGGAAAACTGAAGCCGGGCATGGAAGTGGTGGAACCGACCAGCGGAAACACGGGAATCGCCCTGGCATTCGTCTGCGCAGCCCGCGGATACAGACTCACACTGACAATGCCCGACACGATGTCTCTGGAACGCCGTCAGATGCTGAGGGCTTTCGGAGCCCGCCTGATTCTGACGCCCGGAGCGGAAGGGATGAAGGGAGCCATTGCCAAAGCCGAAGAACTCGCCGCTCAGGACAACTTCTTCATGCCTCAGCAGTTCCGAAACCCGGCCAACCCGGCCATTCACATGAAGACAACGGGCCCCGAAATCTACGAAGACACCGAAGGAAACGTGGATCTTTTCGTCGCCGGCGTGGGAACCGGAGGCACCATCACCGGCGTGTCCCGATATCTCAAGCAGGAAAAAGGGCTGGATGTCCGTTCCGTCGCCGTGGAACCATCCACCAGTCCCGTCCTGTCGGGCGGTGAACCCGGAAAACATCCGATTCAGGGAATTGGTGCCGGATTCATTCCGGAAATCCTCGACATGTCGCTCGTCGATGAAGTCGCTCAGGTTTCCGGAGAGGAAGCCATGGAGATGGCTCCCAAAATCGCCATGCAGGAAGGCATCATCGCGGGAATCAGTTCGGGAGCCGCCATGGTGGCGGCCATCCGCCTGGCGGAAAAACCGGAAAACGCGGGAAAAACAATCGTCGTCATCCTGCCGGATTCCGGGGAACGCTACCTGTCAACACCGATGTTCGATTTCACCCGGGAAGATTCCTGATCCGGCCGAGACACATACCGGCAGTCCCGACGGGTCATCCGCCTGCCGGATCCGTTCACCTGGGCGGCTTCCGGCAGGCCGGCACGACGATCCATGCGGCCGGTTCGTCAGCCGCCGGATCCACCGGCGTGCTCCCTCCCGATGGGGCCTCTTCCTCCATGGGCTCTCCCGGTGCGTGGCTCACGCCCGTGTCTGAACCGATCGAACGTACCGGAATCGCCCCGCCGTGCCGGACGGCACCGCCGTGCCACGAACCGGTGCCGTCGCACCGTGCAGGCGAACCCGTGCAGAGCACGGGCTTTAGAGCTGATCACGATCGGCTGGAATCGGTTTCGTGCCGCAGCAGCGGAAAAAAGATGACATCGCGGATGCTGCGGCTGTTGGTCAGCAGCATCACCAGCCGATCGATGCCGATTCCCAGACCGCCGGCCGGCGGCATCCCTGTTTTCAGAGCGCGGATGAAATCGTGATCCATGCGGGCCATGGATTCTTCTTCTGACAGGCCTTCCAGCTGTGTGCGAAACAGCTGTTCCTGCAGGCGCGGATCGTTCAGTTCCGTGTAGGCATTCGCCAGTTCCATTCCCTGCACGAACAGTTCGAAGCGTTCCGCCGTGTCCGGCCGGTCCCTCCGCCGCCTGGTGAGCGGACAGAGCGATGCCGGATAGTCCACAACGAACACGGGCCCTGTCAGGTGATCTTCCACGGTTTCTTCGAACACATCGTTGATGATCACATCCGGGTGGCGTCCTTCGGTTTCCAGCCCCAGAGACCGGGCTTTTTCAGCCACAGCCGCCGCATCGCGCATGCTGCAGCCGGCGTGCTCCTCAAACAGATCTTCATACGACCGTCGCGGCCACGGCGGCGTCAGATCGACATGGGCATCTCCCCAGGGGACGGTGGTGGTGCCGCAGACGGCCTGAGCGGCACGGGAAATGATCTGTTCGGTCAGTTCCATCATGGACCGATAGTCGCCGTAGGCCTGATAGATTTCGATCATGGTGAATTCAGGATTGTGAGTCGCATCGACTCCTTCATTCCGAAACACACGACCGATTTCGAAAACCCGCTCAATGCCGCCCACGAGCAGACGTTTCAGATGCAGTTCCAGGGCGATCCGCAGGTAGAGTTCCATGTCCAGCGCATTGTGGTGCGTGACAAAGGGCCGCGCGGCCGCACCGCCGGCCGTCGCATGCAGTACCGGCGTCTCCACTTCATGGAACTGCTGTTCCCGAAGAGTCTGCCGGATGGAACTGATGACCTGTGAGCGCCGCAGCATGCGTTCCAGAACCCCATCGTTGTAAATGAGATCCAGGTAGCGGCGACGCAGCAGCGTTTCCACGTCGCGAACCGCATGGAACTTTTCCGGGGGCTGAGCCAGCGACTTGCACAGAATGGTCAGCTTCGTGACCCGAACGGAAGGTTCTCCGGTATCGGTCCGCCAGGTGATTCCATCGATTCCGATGATGTCGCCCAGATCCAGAGCACTCATCAGAGCCCACTGTTCTTCCGACAGATCGCCCCGGGAAAACAGAAGCTGGATGCGTCCTGTCTGATCACGAATGTCGTAAAACCGCAGCCGACCGGCTTTTCGACGAAGCATGATGCGTCCGGCCAGCCGAACTTCCGTGCCCGGTTCGCCCGCCACTTCAGGGACGGCATTCCGCACGTCGGCGATCGGCTGATGCCCGTCGAACCGCTGTCCCCACGGGTCGTGTCCGAGAGATTCGATTTTTTCCAGTTTTTCCAGGCGCGCCTGTTCGAAACGATCAGCCATGATCGGATTCCCGCTGCGAAAGCTGTGAACGTCGAGCCGACGTTCTTAGCAGACGCGGCAAATCAGAAGCAAGCGACCGGGCATCCTGTGCGCCGATGTATCGGCGCATGAAAAAAGCCGGGCAGACATCCCGGCTTCTGGATTCTTCTGCAGCGCCCCCGAAATCGAATCGGCAGGCTCCCGGTTGTCCGCACCGGTTTCCGGTGAACCCTATGAAGGCACCGTCTGGCCCTGAACCGATTCCGATTCCTCGGCAGCCGCCCCGAAATCGCACAGTTCCTCACGCACGATGTTCGTAGTTCGCGGTGCTTCAATTCCGACCCGCACCGAATTCGGACCGATTCGCACCACCGTGATGGCAACGTCGTCTCCGATCAGAATCCGCTCCCCCGTTTTTCTCGACAAAACCAGCATTTCGTTCACCGTCTCCTTCCGTTTCGGACATCCCTGTGCGGATCGAAGTCACCTTTGCCGATTCAGGCCACCAGCCCACAGCCAATGCCCCGCAACCATCCCCGCAGAGACCCGGCCAATTCGGCGACATCAACCTGACTGCGACATCAATACGATAGCAGCCGGCCAGAAATCCTCCAACCCCAATTCCCCCAACAAATGCCTAAAGATGAGGCACTCCAGTCCGCCGCCCGCTCTGCCTAAAAACTGTGCACCGGTGGCAAGCCTGCCAGAATGGCACGGTGGCGCTTGTGTTTTTCTTTCAAAACTGGTCTCCTTCTGCATCGGAACTGTCCGGCTTCACGAGGAGAAGCGGGGCATCGGACGCTGGGAGACTCCGCCGGCGACGACGCCCTCCGAACCAGCAGGCACGCGGGCCGCGAACAACTTCTGCGTGGATTTCTGTCCGCGTAGTCTCCGGCCGTGATCGGTGCTCAAATGCCGGACGTCCCGCACGCTGTTCCGGTGCGCAATCGGTTCGGAACCTGCAGTCCATCGGGACGTTTCCGAACGGTGTTCCGGAAACGGTGCCGTTTCCCGGGGGCGTCGGGGTCCTAGGAAGACAGGCGGGGAGAAATCAGAACAGGCACTTCTGGTCGCTGGCCGGGGATGCTCCGAAGCATCGCCGGGCGGCACGCAACCGGTAGTCCGTCAGGAAAGGAAAAAGTGATGGTTCGAGTGGGAATCGTGGGCATCGGATTCATGGGGTACACCCATTTCGAAGCCATCCGGGCACTGAGCAACGTGCAGGTGTCGGCTGTCTGCACGCGGAATCCCCGGAAGCTGGCCGGCGACTGGACCATGATTCAGGGAAACTTCGGCCCGCCAGGCGGACACGTCGACCTGTCGGGGGTCCACGGATACACGGACTACCGGGAGCTGATTGCGGACCCTGACGTGGATCTCGTGGACATCTGTCTGCCCACCGATCAGCATCGGGAAGTCGCTCTGGCGGCTGTCGCTGCCGGGAAACCGGTGCTGGTCGAAAAACCGATCTGCGTGGATCTGAAGGACGCCCGGGACATCGTGTCGGCCGCGGATGCTGCCGGAGTGCCTCTGTTTGTTGCTCATGTTCTGCCGTTCATGCCGGAATTCGAATATGCCGCCAGGGCCATTCGTTCGGAGACATACGGAAAACTGCTGGGAGGTCATCTGCGGCGGGTGATCTGCCCCCCGGACTGGTCGGCCGATATGGCAGACTTTCGCCGGCTGGGCGGCTGGGGAATTGATCTGCACATCCATGACAATCACTTCATCAGGTATGCCTGCGGACGTCCGGATTCCGTGTTTTCACAGGGACTGCTGCAGGACGGTTTCGTGAATCATGTTCATACCGTGTATCGCTGGGACGGCGGTGGTCCGGCCATATCGGCTGTCAGCGGCGGGATCGCCGCTTCCGGACTCCAGTTCATGCACGGGTTCGAATTCTATTTCGAACGAGCCACACTGCTGTTCGAAGCGGGAACATACGCGGGCGAATGGACCGTGGACCGTCCTCTGTCCCTGGTGAACAGCGACGGCACGATTTCTCAGCCGGATCTGGACGTCCCGGACAGCTGGTGCGCCGCCTTCACAGAAGAAATCCGCACGGTGGCGGCCAGTCTGGAAGGCAATGCGTCACCCGGTGCTCTGGATGCCCGGACCGCTCTGGATGCCCTGGAAATCTGCTATGCGGAGGCCCGCAGCATCGAATCGGGACAGGTCTGTTCGATCTGATGCGTTCTCCGGCCGATGCCCGATGCCGGCCGATCGGGCATTGGCCCTGTTACCATCGATGTCGGCAGACGGCTACACTGAACCATTCAGGGCGGGACGGGAGTTCCGCGGAAAACGTCCGGGGCGAAAGACGGCCCGTCTTTCGCCCCGGACGGTCCTGATGGACGGCATGAAAAACACATCCAACCTCTTCGACAGGCATCTCCATGCCTCAGCAGCCACCGCTGTTTCCGGAATTCGCCGTGACCGATTCTCGGGGAGGAGGAACGTATCCACTGGCCGTGATCGAACTGGGAACGTCGGCCATTCGGATGGCGATCGGCATCACGGACGGGGCCGGCAGCGTGCGTACCGTTGAGCAGCTCATTCAGGGCGTCAGCCTGGGAAAGGACACGTTCACCCGGGGGGAAATCCAGCGGAAGACGCAGGAACAGTGCGTGGATGTTCTGCGGCTGTATCGGCGGAAGCTGGAAGAATATCAGTGTACGGAAAGCAGACACATTCGGGTGGTGGCCACCAGTGCGGTCCGGGAAGCCCAGAATCGGCTGCAGTTTCTGGACCGCATCTACACAGCCACCGGATTCAGTGTGGAAATCATCGACGATGCGGAAATCGCCCGTGTCACCTATCTGGCCATGCGTCCGGTGCTGCAGGCGCATGAAGAACTCCGAAACGCCACGACTCTGCTGATGGAAGTCGGAGGCGGAAACACGGATGTGCTCATCCTGAAAGGCAGGGATGTTCTCCATTCGCAGTCGTGGCGTCTGGGATCGCTGCGGCTGCAGCAGATGCTGAAAACCTGGAATGCAGCGCCGGATCGGGCGGTCAGCATCATGACCGGTCAGATCGAACGGGTTCTGGAACAGATTCATGAAATCATCCCGCCGCACGAAAATGTCCGACTGATGGCTCTGGGAGGCGATGTCCGGTTCGCCGCACGCCAGCTCCACCGTGACCCCGGTCAGTCGGATTTCGTCCGTCTGCCTCTGGAAGAGCTGGCCCGCCTGACCCGCAGCATGCGCAGTCTGTCCATCGACCAGATTGCTCTGCGATACCATGTGGAACTGACTCAGGCAGAAACACTTGTCCCTGCTCTGATGACGAATGTTCTGGCAGCCCGCATGCTGAACGTGGATGAAGTGCTTGTCACGCCGTTCAGCCTGCGCAATGCCCTGCTCAGCAGCCTGCTGAGGTCATCGGAATGGACTGAAGAATTCTGCGACCAGGTGATTCGCGCCGGACGCGAGTTCGCCCGGCGCTACCATGCCGATCTGACTCACGTGGAACACGTTGCGCAGCTCTCTCGACAGCTTTTCCGGGGACTGCAGGACGTTCATGGAATGGATCTGCGATGCGAAACGATTCTGTATGTGGCCGCTCTGCTGCATGAAATCGGTCTGTATGTGAGTCAGAATGCGTACCACAAACATTCCTGGTATCTGATCAGTCACGGAGAACTGTTCGGTCTGGGGGAACTCGATCACCAGCTCGTGGCCCTGGTGGCCCGGTACCATCGCCGTGCGTTTCCGAAGCCGTCTCATGAACCGTATGCCCGGCTGCCGCGGGAATCCCGTGTGGCGGTGTCGATTCTGGCGGCACTGCTGAGACTGGCTGTGAGTCTGGATCAGGGACGCAGCCGCCGGATTCAGGAGATCGACTGTCAGGTGGAAAAACAGCGTCTGATCATCACGGCTCAGGCGTCATCCGGTGATCTTTCCCTGGAACAGCAGGCTCTGCGTCAGGAATCGGCACTGCTGCGCGATGTGCTGGGCATGACGGTTCTGCTGCGACGTGCCGATCAGCCGGCGTGACAGGCCGCTGACACGATTCGGGTGAGATCGATTCCCTGTTCCCGATTCCGGACAGTCGCCCCGGAATCGCGGGACAGATCATCACAATGGACAGGTTCATGTCGGAACGATTCATCAATCGGGAACTGAGCTGGCTGGAATTCAATCAGCGGGTGCTGGATGAAGGGCGGGACCCGACGGTCCCGCTTCTGGAACGCCTGCGGTTTCTGGCGATTGCCGCATCGAATCTCGATGAATTCTTCATGGTCCGTGTGGGCAGTCTGAAAACGGCCCGGCAGACCGACCCGGAATCCGTCGACCCATCCGGAATGACGCCCGAAGAACAGCTTGCCGCGGTGGCCGCCCGGGTCGATTCCATGATGTACGACCTGTACGAATGTTTTCTGAATCGGCTGACTCCGGAACTGGAAGAGGCCGGCATTCGGCGCCGCTGCGGAAACGAACTGACAGAATCCCAGTCGGCGTTCGTGGAACGTGTCTTCAACGAACAGGTGTTTTCCATGCTGGCACCGATCGCGGTGCACGATCCGGCCGTTTTTCCGCTGCTGCAGGGACGGACCCTGAACATCGCCGTGCAGCTCAGTTCGAACGACCCGGACGAACCGTTTCGGTACGCCGTGATCCCGTTCGGTCGGTGGGACGAACGATTCATCGCTCTGCCGACCGACGAAGGATTCGAATTCCTGCTGGCCGAAGATCTCGTGGAACTGTTCATCGACCGGTTCTTTCCCGGTGAAGACATCATCGCCACGGTGCCGTTCCGCATCACCCGCAATGCCGACCTGAGTGTGCGGGAAGACGAAGGAGCCGATCTGCTTGCCGAAATGGAAGACGTCCTGGACGAACGCAAAGACAGCTTCTGCGTCCGGCTGGAACTGTCCGATCAGGTCACCCGTCCGCTGCAGACCTTTCTCAGAAAGCTGCTGAATGTCTCCGACCGCGACGTGTTCGTGATTCCCGGGCCGGCCGGATTCGCCGATTTCATGAAGCTGGCCGATCTGAGCGGTTTTGGAGACTACCGGTATCCGAAATGGACGCCTCAGACGACACCGGGCATCGAACCGGGGACTCCCATCTTCCAGCTCATCGCAGACCGCGACATTCTGCTCGTTCACCCCTACGAATCGTTCGACCCCGTGATTCGTCTGGTCAGCGAAGCGGCGGACGATCCGGATGTTCTGGCCATCAAACAGACGCTGTACCGCGTCAGCCGCAACAGTCCCATCGTGGAAGCACTCATGCGGGCAGCGGAAAACGGCAAGAACGTCACCGTGATTGTGGAACTGAAGGCGCGTTTCGATGAAGCCCGCAACATCGAGTGGGCCCGCCGAATGGAATATGCGGGAGTTCAGGTGATTTACGGCGTCCGCGGCCTGAAGACGCATTCCAAGGCGTGCATCGTTCTGCGGCGTGAACCGCAGGGGTTCGTTCGCTACGTGCATTTCGGCACCGGGAACTACAACGAAAAAACGGCTCGGCTGTATACCGACATCAGTTACATGACGTGCGATGAAACGCTCGGCAGCGACGCCGTCGCCTGGTTCAATTCCGTAACCGGCTATTCCCAGATGCTCGAACTGCAGAGCCTCGTGTCGGCTCCCGTGGGACTCCGGGAGAAACTGCTGGAACTGATCGCTCTGGAAACAGAACGGGCCCGCCAGGGCGGGGAAGCGAGGATCGTGGCCAAGTGCAATTCTCTGGCCGACCCGGAAATGATCGAAGCGCTGTACACCGCATCGCAGGCCGGCGTGGACATTCGACTGAATGTGCGCGGCATCTGCTGTCTGCGTCCCGGCGTCCCCGGACTCAGCGACCGCATCCGTGTGACCAGCATCATCGACCGCTGCCTGGAACATTCCCGCATCTACTATTTCTTCCACGGCGGAGACCGTCTGGTGTTCATTTCCAGCGCCGACCTGATGCCTCGCAATCTGGACCGCCGCGTGGAACTTCTGGTTCCGCTGCTGAATGAACAGTGCCGACAAAGAGCGATCGACGTTCTGGAAACCTGCCTGTCTGACAACGTCAAGGCAAGAGAGATTCTTCCCGACGGACGTTTTCGCCCTGTGGTGCCCTCCGGAGACCAGGAGACGATTCGCAGTCAGGAAGTTCTGCAGCAGCAGGCGATCCGGGCCGCCGAACATGCGGCGGAACACCAGCGTCTCATGTTCACACCGCAGTCGCCACACTGAAGTCACACAGCCGGAACCGGCCGCCGCTGCAGAAAGCAGCGATGTGAAAAAACGCCGAACCGCCCCCCAATACGGAATCACCGGAAGCGGACCGCTCACAGCAGCACGAACGTCCGATATTCCGAACGCCTCCTGGATTGCTGCCGGTCCGGCCCCGGAGACAGTCCGATCCGGTCGGCAGCCGGCTGTTCGCCAGCCGGCCGTCAGATCGCCGGCCGCGTCGCCAGATGCGATTTCCCGCAGTCGGACGTGAATCGCTGTTTCATGCCGCGGCGAATGAGTTCGGCGTTGAGCACACTGCGGTAATAGCGCAGCCGCTCTTCCGCTTCGTCCAGTGCCCCGCCGAAACTGCGGTTTTCATCCGTGTACACAAGAGGAACAGGAAATTCGTGAATTGTCCATCCCAGATCAGCCGCCTGGACCCACAACTGCAGAGGCATCGCATAGCCGGGCACTGTGATTTCCAGATCGGCCAGGGAAGACACGCGGTAGGCTTTGAATCCGCAGAACGCGTCCGTGATGCCCAGATGGAGCTGTTCATTCAGGCAGGCGGTGATCTGCCGGTTGATGCGGCGGCGTTCTTCGGGCACGCGCGTGTTTTCCGGAAACGACTGCAGGTAGCGCGACCCGGACACCATGTCGCATTTCCTGTCATCCCGCTGAGCTGCGGGGGCATCGATCTGTTCTGCGATGGCCCGCAGCAGCCGGGGCTGATGCTGTCCGTCGCAGTCCATCGTGACGAGAACATCGAACCCGTCCCGGATCGCCTCCTGAAACGACGTGTTCAGGGCCGCTCCGTAACCCCGGTTTTCCGGATGGCGAACCACCCGGATTCCTTCGATCGACTCCAGCAGCTCCGATGTCCCGTCCGTGGAACCGTCATCCACCACGAGAATGTGTTCGGCGTGCTGTCGGACGTGTTCAAGCACCTGCACAACGTGAACGGACTCGTTGTACACGGGAATGGCAACAAGAATGGACGAAGACATGCGGACATTCTAGTGGCAGGAAAACGGATTTCCATCAGGATCACGGGCCGACGAACTCGCCTGCTGACCGTTCCGACGCCCGGAATCCGGGCTGCCTGACACAGGTTCCGGTCGCTCAGTAAAAAACGGATGCGGAACGTCCCGGGTTTCTGATTCCACCTGCAGCCATGCCGTTTCAGCCGGTCACCTGCCGGATTCCTCCGGAAACCGGGTTTTTCGAACCCGTTGATTTCACCGACCTGGCCGGATGCCTAGAATCGTGCCCGGCTGCCGGCTTCGTCCGGCAATCCTGCAAACTGAGTTCAAGAGACGGGCCGCTGCGAACGGCCGTACTTTGTCACGAAGGAGCTGATTGATGGCGTACTCTCTTCCCGACCTGCCCTGGGCCTACGACGCTCTCGAACCGCACATCGATGCCCGGACCATGGAAATTCATCACACAAAGCATCACCAGGCCTACATCAATAAAGTCAATGCGGCCCTGGAAGGCACCGACCTGGCCGACAAATGCATCGTGGAACTCATGAGAAGCCTGGCTGACGTTCCTGCCGACATCCAGACAGCCGTACGGAACAACGGGGGCGGTCATGCCAATCACTCTCTGTTCTGGACGATTCTGTCCCCCAATGGCGGCGGAACTCCGACGGGAGACCTGGCGGATGCCATCAACAGCGCGTTCGGAAGTTTCGATTCTCTGAAGGAACAGTTCAGCAATGCCGCCGCCACCCGATTCGGCAGCGGCTGGGCCTGGCTGAGCGTGGATGGCGACCGTCTGGTGGTGGAAAGCACTCCCAATCAGGACACGCCGCTTTCCGACGGACGCACTCCGATTCTCGGCCTGGACGTGTGGGAACATGCTTACTACCTGCACTATCAGAACCGGCGTCCGGACTACATTGCGGCCTTCTGGAATATCGTGAACTGGGAAGAAGTGTCACGACGGTATGCGGAAGCCCGATCGTGACGGACGCGCGTGCGGATCTTCGTCCGGCTCCGGAGCGAGCCGGGCGAACGAACCGGCTGCGTGCGAAACGGACGGTTCACCGGCTTTTCGGATCTTTGTTCGACGGGAAGTCATCGATGTGCGGACGTTTCGGAATCAGGGCCTGTGTTCTGCTGCTGTTGCTGCTGCCCGATCGGTTTGCTCCTGGGCAGGAGACCGGTCAACAGAAGACTCCTCGCCCGAAGGATACCAGCGGCGAAACAGACAGAATCCGGCTTCCTTCCAGTCCGGATGAATGGACGATCGACCACCTGAAGGAAGCCGTGCGCCGGCGCCACGGACATTTTCCCGAAGCCCTGGCGGCCAGAGCCCGGACCGAAGACTCGGCTGAGTTTGCGGCCCTGGTTCGAGAACTGCTGGAAACAGCCGTGGTTCCCGCCGGATCGGCTCCCGTCGAACGGAAACAGAATCGTCGTGGCACGGGCCATCAGGCAGGTCCCACCGCAGCCCGGCAACAGCGAGCGACCGGCAGCGACATAGAGAAAGGCAGAGGACTGCGGCTGAATATCGCAGCTGCCAAAATCGCTCCGCCCCGGCAGCCGGCAGGCGCCGGGGCGAATCCGCAGGGAAGTCCGGCCGATGCAGGCGAACACAGCCCTGGCGATGGAGACCTGAACGATGACGACCTCGTACGTGCCTGCGTGCAAAGCCTGCTGATCAACGATTCCGATCCTGCCTGGCAGACGCTGGAAGCCATCCTCACGGGCATGCAGACCACACCGCTGAACCAGTCGGAAAACGCCCGGGCAGTCATCGAAGAACTGTTTTCCCGACCGTCCCTGAATCCCCTCATGGCAGAAAGCCTGCTGATTGCCGTCGTGGAAGCCGGCAGGCCGGCCGCGGACAGCCTGAATGTTCTCACTGCACTCAGTGAACACGTCAATCGAGCCACTTTTGGTCTGCTGAACAGCAATGGAGAACCCGACGAAACTCGGCAGTCCCCGCAGCAGAAGACGGTCGGTCAGCCTCTGGTTCTGGGACGCGGGCCGGGCCTGTTGCTGCGCAGCAGAACCGGTCGGAAAGATGCCGGATCCGGCCCGGCAAAGCGTCCGGCTGAAAAAACAACGCCGCCGCCGACGGCCCCCCGCGTGGTGATCCCGCTGGATCGAACGGAACAGGCAGCGGCCGTCGTTCGCGGAATGGACCTGAGTCGTACAGTTGCCGAACACGTCATCGCCGATGACCGACTGCCGCTCCTGCGATTCGCCGCCACTCTCCCCCGGGCGGATGTGCGGCATGCCGTCTTCGTGCGGCTCAGCGCCGGCCGCGAATCCGGTGCCGATCGCCTGCTGTCCGCAGGCCTGTTCGGTCCGCTCATGAACGATCCCGGGATGCTGGTTGTCCTCAAGTCGCTGCCGAGGTCGTCGCCCCGGCGCATCCGCCGTGACCAGAAAGAGTCCGAATCGCCGGACGATTCCTGGCAGCGTGCCACCTGGCAGACGGTGAATGCTCTGCGCCTTCATCTGAGGAAGGCGTCGGCGAAAGCGGCCTTCCGTTACGACGGAACTCCGCCTGTCCGCCTCCATCGAGGAGCGAAAGCGGAAGCAGCCATTCGAATCGTCATCCCGGACGGGTCGCCGGCCCGCAATGACCAGACCGGGTCCGTGGAAGTCTATTACAGCCGCTGTACGGTGACTCCCCAGACCCGGGCGGAAATGAATCGCATCGCCCGTCACTACGAAAAGCGGACACGCGGCGAGCGTCGTGAGATGCGGGACGAAGGCGTGCTGTGGTTCGACGGATTTCGCCGCGGACGGGACGGAACCCGCATGTCCCGCGATGTCCTGGTCGAACGCGCATCCGCAGTTTCCGGCAGCGGTGCCGCAGCCCCCGGTCAGACATTCACCATCGAAACCGTTGTGGTCGTGGCGGCCGATCCGGAACAGGATATGATGCCCGGTGAACAGGATGTTTCCCGCAGCCACCGGAAATCGGGTCGCTCAAACCGGCTGGCAGACCGCATCGTGACGGCTGTTCCCTGACTCGGCTGCTGTCGGTCCGGAGCGGTCTACGGCCGGAATCGTTACGCCGCCGCCTGGCCGACGGGAAATTTCACCAATCGACCCTTTTTTTCCCGGAACATGGCGGACTACAATTCCGCTGTGATGGACGCTTCCGGCAGTATTCCCGGCTTTTCTCTGCCTCTGGGTTCCGTTCGCGGAATCCGGATCCGCATCAGTGTGCTCCTGCCCGCGGCCATTCTGGCCGTCATGTGGCGGCTGGGCAGTCTGCCGTATGGACTTCTGGCCGGGGGCATCCTTTCCGGATGCGTTCTTTTGCACCAGATCGCTCAGGTGTTCGTCGCCCGCGCCACAGGACATGGTCCATCGACTGTCGTCCTGTGGCCTCTGGGGGGACTGACGAACCACGGCCGGAATGCCGAATTCCCCGTCCAGGCACAGATTCAGCTTGCCGGTCCGATTGTCTGTTTCATCACGGCTGCCGTCTGTGCCTTTCAGCTCAGACAGCTCGGCAGCCCGCTGGATCCTCTGATGCTCCTGCAGGGATTCCGCCTCCTTCCGGAAGCCCCCTTCGGTGTGACCATCCTGCGGATGACGTGTTTCGCTTCGTCTTTGATCGTCGCCGCCAGCCTGCTTCCGGTGATCCCTTTCGATGGAGGACGCCTTTTGCGCGGTTTTCTCGCGGAACGGCGTGATGTTTACGAAGTCAGCGACATCATGCTGCGTCTGGGACTGGTCTTCGGATTTCTGGGGCTGATGACGGGATTCGTTTTCGATCAGAGCACTCTGGCAGCGCTTTCCGGCTTCATCCTCATCCTGCATCTCAACGAACTTCAGATCCGCGTCATTCACCGATCGGAAGCTCCCATCGATTCCGATTCGGACTCGGAAACGGCATGGCAGGGTCCCTTCGATGACGATTCGGCGTTCCACGAATCGTATGGCGATGGCAGCGATTTCGATACAGATGAACTCATTGCCCGCTCCGGAATGATGGCCCGGCATCAGGCCCGGCGCGAATCTGAACGGCGGCGCCGTGAAGCCGAACTCCGCCGCCAGCAGGAAGAACAGCTCGATGCCATTCTCGACATCATCCACCGCAAGGGGGAAGCGGCTTTGAATCCGGCCGAACGGCGTCTGCTCAAAAAAGCGAGTCGTCGTCTGCGGACCCGACGAAAATCGGAGCAACGCCGGTCGGAATCCGGTTCCTGAATGATCGTTCTGCCGGCTTGAGTCGAAACGCCTTCAGCCGCCACTCTGCCCGCCCACGGACAGCCGTCTGTTCACTCAAAACAGACGATCGTCCGCAGCCGGCTTTTCCGGCACCGGATTGGTTCCATCCTCGCGATCGATGGTCGCCGTGCCGTCATAGGCTTCAATTTCGACACCTTCCTCAGTCATCCGCCGCACGATTTCGATCTTCGTCGCGGCTTCACTGAGTGTGGCGTCACACAGCCGTACAAGCTGCATGCCGCGTTCGAATTTCTCCAGAGCCTCCGACAGCGTCGTCTGGCCGGACTCCAGCTCCGTCACCAGAGCCGCCAGCTCCTCCATCGCCTCCTCCAGAGCGACGGGCGGTTCCTTCTTCTTCGACTTCGAGGCGGCAGACTTTGCTGACGCGGCAGACTTTTTTCGGTTCGCCACAGGTCGGCATTTCCCAGGCAGGCACGAAACAGAACGGCTCCCACAGACAACGCGTCCGCGAATCACCGGCCACCGACAGTGTACAGAACCCGACCGTCAGGAAAACCGACTGCAGGAAAACCGACTGCAGGCCGGTTGAGCATTTCGCGGCCGCCGCGTCATCACAGACCCGGTGGCCGCCGGCGCCGCATTGTCCGACAGAAACGATTCCGAATGCCTACGGGCCGTCTTCGACGACCGTGACCGACTCGGACGTTACCATGTCGTTGCGTCCCTGATCATAGCGGATCCTGGCCCGCACCGGAGCATCTGACATCTTCCGCAGGGCTCTCAGGTTGATCCGGAAAACCTTCTCATCGCCGGCGGCAATGTCGACTTTGTCGAACCGGTAGTGGATCTCCTGTCCATGGCGGGCACCCCGCGCCTGCGGGCCGTTGCGTCCGGTACTCACCCCACGAATCCCGGGAGGCAGTTCGATCACAAGCTGAACACCGGTCGCTCGACTCGTCCCCCGATTCTGAACCGTGATATCGAACCCGAATGTTTCTCCGATGGCCACCGGATGATCGGTCCCGCTGATGCGGGCCCCCAGATGGTTGATCTCTTCAACGGACGTGACATGGCGGGCTGCGGAACGGAAGCCGGCATTTTCTGTCACCGTCACCACGCTTTCGTGATCGCCGGGAGCCCGAGCCAGCAGCTCCACTTCCAGCACCTTCGTCTCTTCCGCCGGAATCGTATCGATTCTCCAGATGACCGTCCGGTCTTCCGGATTCCAGGCACCGCTGTCCGATGCCCGGACGAACTTCATTCCCTCCGGCACCGATTCGACAACGAGAATATCGTGTGCGGGAAACGCCGTTTCGTTGGTCAGTCGGTTCTCGAACACTGCCGTGCGACCCACTGATCGACGGGGCGGCCCCCGACGGATGATCTGGATCTGCTGGCCGATCACGCTGACTTTCGATTCCGCCGTGGCCGCAGCACCTCCGGAAGCAATGAGTTCCGATGTGTGAACGAAATGACCCGGTTCCTTCGCAACCACGTTGAGAATGACTTCCCGTTCATCGCCCGGCTCCAGATCGCCGACGGTGTATTCCAGATCATTGCCGATCGGGTGACTCAGACCGGCCGGCAGATTGCTTCGCAGGACAACGTCCGCTGCCGGACCATCGCCGTCGTTGCGGATCAGGAACTGCAGCGACACTTCGCTTCCCAGACGGATTTCCCGGGGAACGGCCGTTTCCAGGACCAGATGGGGAGAACGGACGACGGTGCGTGTCCGGACCTGAGCTTTGAACCGAACGGTGGCAACGGTATCCAGAACTCCCTGTTCCACCGGCGTGATTTCCACCTGAATTTCCCGGCGAGCGCCGGCATCGAGTTCATCGAATTCCCAGACAAGCGTTCTGGAATCTTTGTCGAACTCGCCCGGCGGATCGACACGTTCCAGCCGCGCTGCGGCCGGAACGACATCTTCAACCACAACATCATGAGCGAGCGACTGTCCCTCATTGCCGACCACAAGGGTATAGGTCAGCGGCACCCCGAGTGTCGCCTGTTCCGGCATCCGTTTGCTCACCGTCAGATGCGGCCGCAAAACGACCGACGATGCTGATGTCTGCACGATGCCGGCTCCCGTCAGATCGTCCGATGGAATCCGCTGAGCGATACCGCCGCCGCCCAGAGGAATGATCTCCACCGAAGGACCGTGTGCATCGCGAGCCAGTCGCGACGAGTCCGGCTGTGCCCCCCCGTCGGAAAGCGGATCGGCATGAAAGAGACGACTGCGGGGCGGACGCGTGCGGGACGATTCTGACGGACGCGTGTGATAACGGCCGGGCCGTTCGTCGTCAGGGACGTTCAGGCTGCGCGACGGCGGCTCCCGATCGAACCGTTCCTGACGATCGTCCGGATCGGAAAACAAACGGTCCTGTTCAGTCGGAACCGAATGCGGCTCGTCGTCCGATTCCGGAAGAATCTCGTCAAACATCTCCGAATCGTCCGCCGGCAGATCCGGGGGGAACTCACTCGGATGTGTTTCCGAGTGACCATCGGACTGGACACCCGAATCCGGAGAACTGCCGATGGTCAGACCATCCTCCTCATCCTGTTCATCCGCTTCGAACATGGAATGCTCCGACGAACGGTCGTCCGTGTCCGGATGATCCATGACGTTTTCGTCATCGAGCGGCAGAACGGGTTCTTCGAAGGTATCCGGAGCCGGTTTCAGAGGCGGCGCATCGGCATCCGCGGGAGAGAACGGTTCCGGATCACCATCGGGCAGAAAAAACGGATCTTCCGATTCGTCCGGCGCAGGCGCCTTCGATGGTCCCCCGTCAGCAGCGTCGGTTCCCCCACTGATGAACATGAGCGTATTGGAGTCGCGCGGAGCCCCCTTCGGCTCCGCCCGCCGCTCTGAGATGTCAGTCCGTTCCCGGACGGGGACGGTGTCTGCACCATCGTCCTGTTCTTCCGCGTGATCGTGGCCGTCGTCATCAGGAAACGGAGCCGCCGTGTGCACATCGTTGTCCGGAAAATCATCGGGCAGATTATCCGGCAGAGGCGCTGTGGAGGAATCGCCCGTGTCTCCGTCGTCCGGAAACAGATCCACAGAGAATCCCGTTTCGGAATCCTCGTCGCCCGGCAGCCGCATTTCAGATGTTTTGGAATCCGGAAGATCCTCACCGAATCCGGCCGGATGAACGGGAACGGACTGACCGGCTGAAGAATCAGCCGTATCCGGAGCGTAGGGGGCGGCGTCCGCACGGTGATTCCGGGCGGCCACATGACCGGTGTCGTCCGGCGACTCACTGAGATCCGGTTCTGTGAAACTGAACGGATCGGTGTTCTCATCCATCGCCGCAGCCGTCGTGCTCCGACGGGCGCCGGCAGTGAAACGTGAACCGTCGCCGGCAGACTCCAGGCTCGCTTCGAACTCTGACACCGTGGTCGGTGCCATGAGTTCCGTTTCGGTCCCCGAAGATCCTTCAGAAACCGATCCCGTCTGCTGCGGAAGTGGAAGCTGCTGATGGACTTCCATCACAACAAGCGTGCCGATTCCGATGACACCGGCAATGGACAGCAGCTTTAGAATGGAGTTCTGCATGGGAATCCCTTCCCGGATCAGCACTGACAGCGCACCGGACCTGCGGTGCGATTCATCCCTGAACCCGTACACCTAACAAAAACCCGCGTTTGCGCAAACCCGCGTTCGGCATATTTTGCCGGGAGGAACCTGGCATCCGATTTCGGCGGTGGAGAAACGGTGCTGAGCGGTCTGGTCCGGGCTGCCCCCGGCAGGCCGGCTGCTCCGGTGCGAACCGCGGTTCCTTTCCCGGCAGACAGATGGAATACAGGCAACGGAAGTCGGCGGACCGGCTGACTCCGTCAGCAACTGGCCACATGGACAGCATCATGGCGGAAATCTATCGACATACCCAGCCGGCCACCGTCATTCGCCTGACAGTCGGGCTGCTGGCATGCGTCGCAACCGCTGGCGGCATCGGACTTTTCTGGGGAGGCAGCCCAGTGGCTGCCGCAGTCTGCGGAGGCACTGCCCTGATTCTGTGGACCTGTCTGCTGCTGTTCCATTCTCTGTCGGTCGTCGTCTTTCCGGATCGCGTCGTCGTGTTTTTCGGCCCCGGTCTGATTCGCACAACCGTACTCGCCGACGACATTCTGTCTGCCAGGGAAACACGCACGCGCCGGGTGGATGGCTGGGGAATCCGCCGCACCCGCACCGGCTGGCTGTTCAACGCGTCGGGCCTGCAGGCCGTGGAACTGGAACGTCGCAGCGGCCGGACGCTCACCATCGGAACCGACGAACCGGCCCGGCTGCACACGGCCATCGTCACAATCATCCATGCGGACGAACACAATCAGCCCCCATCGCCCGATAATCCGAAATGAAGCGCACTGAAGGACGCGCATTGAAGGAAAAACAGCAGCTTCACCTGTTTGCGCAGGGATGCCGTCCGGTTCACCTGCTTCTCGACTTTCAGCCAGGTCGGTTCACACACAGACTGGAAGCGTTTCCTTGTGCCGCGTCGCACGGCAACCGTCTTTGTCCCCGGCAACGACCGTTTCCCGCCACGGGACATCTCGCAGCCTGCCGGCGACCAGGAAACCCATACGTCAGAACATTCCCTTCTGCCAGAAAGCCGGGCATCTGACTGAAGTGAATCAGGCAGTCCACCGTGGATCAGAAACGGGATGCCGCCGTGGTGCGTCCCTGCACCGCTGGCGGCTGTTGCCGTTGCGTCAGGCCGGCTGCATGGCCGTCAGCGTTTCTTTCAGTCGGTTGCGGGCCGTGTGCAGCCGCCGTTTGATCGTGCCGACCGGTCGACCGAAATCTTCGGCCATCTCACGCAGAGATCGGCCTTCGAAATAGAAGGCCACCAGCGTCTGACGGTCCACCTGTCCCAGACGGCTGATTCCCAGCCGAAGCTGCTGCGCGTCTTCACGCTCCAGCAGCACTCTGCCAGGCCGTTCCCCAGCTTCCTGAAGCTGTTCGAACAGTGCCGGTTCGCGAGCCCGTTCCGGCGGACGCCGGTTGATCTGATTGATGGACAGCCGTACGGCAATCTGTTTCAGCCATCCCGGAAACGCGGCCGGTTCCTTCAGCTGATGGAGCTTGCGGTACGCCCTCAGGAAGACCTCCTGAGTGACTTCGTCGGCTTCGGCGTCGTGGCGCACATGTTCCTGGACGATGTGGCGCACGAACTGATAGAAGTCTCTGGTGAGAGCATCGAAGGCGGCGCGGCAGCCTTCCTGGGCCCGGATGACGTTTTGTTCCGTGAATTCAGCAGACATCGTGTCGGACTCCCGAAGAACATCGTTCCGGTCCGTCAGCACCGCTCCCGTTCAGCGGCCGATTCAGGACGGACGAACGATTCAGATCTGCAGACAACCATGTTCCGGCGTCCGGACGGATCGGAGACCGGATTCCCAGGTGGTACGCGGAAGCCCGGCAGCGGCGCTGCGTGCAACGGGCTTCCGATTCCTCAGCGATTCAGACAACGTCCCGCACAGGGACGGGGACGCGAATCGCTGTCAGCAGCCGGCAGGGCGGCGGGCCGGGTGGTTCATTCCCCGCTGCAGCAGGGATTCCCGGCAGCACCGTTTGCTCACAGCCATGGCAGGTTTGCTGCAGAAACGGTGCAGCCGCCACATCGAACAGCGAGCGGCGCGCTGCGATCGCGGCGGGACGACAGTCTGCTCTGCAGCCCGGACGGCGCCCGCGGAATGACAGCACACGGCATCTGCAAACACCCGATTCAGCTCCCGGCATGCTGTTGCAGCAGTCGGATTCTCAAGGGTGGTGTTTGTGAGCAGCATGAGTCTGCCTCCTGTCGGGCCCTGGATTTCCAGGGAGGGCCAGGCGAAAGGATGTCGCGGTCAGTCCACGACTTCGCGGTCACGAACAGCCGTTCGCAGCCGTCTTCGAAAGTGGCCGCCGGAAAAGCCTGGCGGCCGCCGGGCGACGGTACTCAACGGACCGACACACCGTCACGTACCTGTTCAGACGCTGGGAAATGCCCGGAGGTTCACAGAAACTCCGGGAAAATCCAACAAAAACCGAAAACGCGTCCTGGTCCCCCCAGGCAGATCTCGGACGGAAGTTTCAGAGGCTCCCGCGGAGGCTCAGCCGGCCGGCGTCCTGCGTCAGCGGGCGCTGGAAACTGTCCGGACCGGTTCCCGCCCGGGGACGGCCACGACTTTGGGGTTCTGATCGAAGAACCACAGTTTGTCCGGCAGCATTTTTCCCTCGGGATTTTTGGGAATCGAAAACAGGACCGGGGTGAGCCGATCCTCGCCGGTCCGCGGGTCGGGCTGGAATTTGGCGGCGAACTCACGTTTCAGAATGGCGATCTGCGGATCGTCCGGGCTGTCGAAGGATCCGATCGTCACGTAGGATCGATACCGGTCGTGAAAGACCCAGGCTTCGAAATCGCGGTCGTATCCCAGACTGCGGGCCTGCCGGAGTGCAGTTGCCAGTTCCCAGGCCGACCGGCCGGCTTCGTCGAGCCCTTTTCCGAAGTGTTCCTGGAAGAACTTCAGCGGGCCATCATCTTTTCGCCCGGCGACCTGCACCACGGTGCCTCCACTGAACGTGGCCACCCGGACGGTGAAACGTCCGGGGTTTTTCAGCAGAGACAGCGGCCCGCTTTCGGAATTGATTCTCCGGATCAGCGGATCGACGGAACGGTATGCGGATGCTTTGATCTCCGGACGCAGGGGATTCGGGCAGACGAAGGCGCCTCGAAAAGGCATGTCCGTTTTGCGGCGGACGACTCCGGTAGAATCGTCATCCAGAAAGTCGGGCCGAAACTTTTCCTTGATGTATTTCAGAACCGGCTGGACATGACGGTGATCGGGCGAATCGAAGCCTCCGGCCAGTACGGCGATGTATTCCTGCCGGGCCACGTAGCGTCCGGTTTCATCCATCTGTTCCTTCTGGTGATAAGCCCAGGCCGGAATGCCGCGCCGCCGCAGTTCATAAATGATGGCGTCAGCCGCTTCCCAGGCGGACAGCCCGTCGGTTCGCAGCAGCGGATCGACGTCCCGAAGACTGGTCACCATGATCATCCACGGGTCATGTTCGCGGCGAAGCAGGTACCGTTTGCCTTTGACCGCTTCCACACGTTTGCGCCGAGGCTTCGCATCGGCGGACGTGCACAGCAGCAGAACAGACAGAGTCGCCAGGGTCGTGATTCTCAGGGCGGACATCCGTGTCCCTCCGGATCAGAACGGTCGGCAGTCCGAACCGACATCAGCGAAGGTCGGAACGGTCGGACAGATGGCGGAAATCGGCACGCGGCCGGCGCCGCCGAAAACCTAGCAGGGAGACGCCGGCGGAGTCTATGCGGAACCGGCAGCGACCGGCTGATTCCTGAGTCGAAATCCGCAGAACCGGTCACATTGTCGGCGGAACAGAGGAACAGGAGCGGGCTGTTCGGCAGTTGCTGCCGAAATCGGTGCTGTAGTCACAGTCGCGGGGACTCATTACAATGGCCGAAGCGGCAGATTCTGCCGCGCGGGTTCTCGTCGAGAAGAACCGGCATTCCGTGATCGCAGGGAGAATTCCGGCGCGATGTCCGATCCGCAGCCCGCTCCGGGCCTGAATCCGGACAACTGGGTCGACGAATACGGGGATTACCTGTTTCGTTACGCCGTATCCCGACTGCGCGACGACAATGCGGCGGAAGAAGTCGTTCAGGAAACGTTTCTGGCAGGGATTCGGTTCCAGCATCGGTACACGGGCGACGGGACCGAACGGGCGTGGCTTCTGGGCATTCTGAAACGCAAGCTCATCGACCACATCCGGAGGCGGGCCCGGTACGACAGGGACGGCGTGTCCGACGGCAGTCATGATCCGTCTGAAAAACTGTTCGATCAGAAGGGCAACTGGAAGAACGGGGCGTTCATGTCCGCCACGCCGGATGGCCAGGTGGCGTCGCGGGAAATCTGGGAGGTGGTCAAAGACTGCCTGAAACGTCTGCCGCAGGGACAGGCCGACGTGTTCGTGCTGAGCGTGATGGAAGAGATGACTTCAGAAGAAATCTGTCAGGAACTGCAGATCACACCGTCGAATCTCTGGGTCCGGCTCCACCGTGCCAGGCTGGCTCTGGCTCAGTGCGTGGGAGCACGCTGGTTCCACGATCAAAAGGTCGCTTCGCATGCCGAATGACCGGGAAACCGCAGAACTGATCTCCAGATCACTGTCGGGGATGCTGTCTCCCGACAAAGAACGTGCGCTGCAGCAAAGCATCTCCGACAGCCGCCGTTCGGCGCAGTATCGGGACTGGTCGCGGCTGATTCAGGATTCCCTGTCCGATGTGGCGCGGCGGATCGCCGACGGTGAAGACGGCCTGGCTCCTGGTCTGCCTGAGGATGCGCGGCAGCGTCTGAAGGATTCTGTGCGCCAGGAGCTTCTGAAGCAGAGCGGACAGAGCATCCCGGATGCGGCCGATCGGCTGGATGCGGGTGTTCCCGATGTGCCGCCGCCCGGCAGCCCGGAATCGGCCGAACTTCGGCAGATGACGTCGCGTTTTTCGATCCTGAGGCAGCTCGGGGCCGGCCCCCTGGGCGTCGTGTGGCTGGCACGGGATGAAAAGCTGAAGCGGACGGTGGCCCTGAAGGAACTGAGTTCCGAAGCGGCGGAGTTTCCTCGGGCCTGGCAGCGTTTCTGCCGTGAGGCAGAAATCACCGGATACCTCGAACATCCCAACGTTGTTCCTCTGTACCAGTTCGGAACGGATTCCGAATCCGGGCAGCCGTTTTATGCGATGCGGTTCGTCGGGAAACGCACGCTGGCGGAAGCGATTCAGGACTACCACGAGCGCCGGCATGCGGGTGAAGACACGACGATGGATCTGCACAAGCTGCTGACCGCGTTTCTGGGTGTCTGTCAGGCAGTGGCTTACGCACATTCCCGCGGCGTGATTCATCGGGATCTGAAGCCGGAAAACGTGGCTCTGGACAGCTTCGGACAGGTCATCGTTCTGGACTGGGGACTGGCCCGGCTGACCGAAGAGTTCGAAACCGGACATCTGCTTTCCGGCGACATCAGTGCTGCAGACAGCCGCTTCGAACAGACCATCGCCGGGGAGGTCATCGGCACACCGCTGTACATGGCTCCGGAACAGGCCGTCGGAGATCAGGATCGAATCGACGAGCGAACAGATGTGTATGGTCTGGGAGCGGTGCTGTTCACCATGCTGACCGGCCAGGCCCCTCATGCGGACCGCAGTCGTGATGACCGGGAACAGTCTGTGTCCGTGGAAGACCTGCTTCAGCGGATCGCATCGCAGCCGTCTCCCGATCCGCTTGCCGCGCGGCCGGACCTGCCTGTCGGTCTGGCGATGATCTGTCAGCGGGCGCTGAAGTTTCATCAGCACTCCCGTTATCAGTCGGCCGCGGAACTGGCCGACGCGGTGGAACGCTGGATGGCCGGGCGCACTCAGCGGCGGCAGCTTTATGGCAGCATGCAGAGCGAAGGGCGGGAGCTGCGCACGAATCTGATGAATTTTCTGCGCAGTCTGGAACGCAACACCCGTTTCATGGCCAGTCTGCCGCCGATTCAGGGAATCATCGACTGTCTGGTGCACGGGGACGATCGGGACGATCTTTCCACCTGGCGGTCCCGACTGGCCGTCATTTACAGAGGTCTGCTGCGCACAAACACCGACTTTGCGGCCGTCACGTACTGTCAGGTGGACGGGGATCAGTACCGGCAGGTGGTGCGTCTGGAACGCCAGCGGCGGGACGCGTCTTCGGTGCGTGCCGTTCCGGCCAGCCGGCTGGAATCCGGTCCGTTGTCTTCCTGCCATCGTCAGATCATGGACGGACATCCGGACGATGTGCTCACCTCACTGCTGACCCGGTGCGCATCCGAATCCCGGGAGACCGATACGGGGCTGGTCGTGTCGGCGGTGCCGGTGTTCGATGAAAAATCGGAAGACCCCTTCGGCTTCGTGATGATCGAAGCGTCTCTGACGCATGTGGTGGACGCTTTTCTGCGGCACCGTCTGCAGCACGCCGGGCAGGCTTTCATTCTGAACAACAACTGTGAAGTCCTGATTCGGGTGGGACGCGACGGGTCCTGCTGTTCCGATCTTCAGGGGCAGGCGATGGGCTGTCTGTGCAGCCAGTGGCCTCAGGTGCTGCCCGTTCTGCGGGAACGCGGGGAATATGTCGACGACCGGACGCACACGGTCTACGCCACTCGGGTCGATCTCATCCCGGGACGAACGTCTCTGGCCATTGTGCTGCTGGCCGACGACGGATCAGCGGCCGCCAGCGCTTCTGAGACTCAGTAATACGCCGTGGCCAGGCGGCGCCGGTAGTCGGCTCCCAGCCGCGATTTCGGACCCATCGCGGCCAGCACGGTCACCATGACGTCCTTGGCCCGGTCGCGCACGTCACCCTGATGAGTGCGGATGACGTTCAGCAGCAGTTCACATGCTTCTTCGTAGCTGCGATCCACGCTGAGAGCTTCGGCAAGCCGGATCTGCAGTTCCGCATTATCCGGGTCGGCTGCCAGAGCTTCCCGTGCCTGGCGGGTTCCCCCCGATTCGCTGACCTCAGTGAGCATGTTCAACTGGTCGCGAATGGACTGAGCTTCCGGTTCCAGGAATCCACGGGCTTCCAGAGTCTGGATGATTTCCGAACATTCCTGGACGCGTTCCTGAGCCAGAAGGACCCGGGCCAGGGCGATGGAAAATTCCGGCCGATCCGGTTCTGCTTCCAGAGCCGAACGAAAGGCCGTTTCCGCCTCTTCATGCCGCCCGTCTGCTTCGGCGGCCAGTCCGCTGTTGTAGGCTTCCGTTGCCGGAGACGGAAGAAAGCTGTCGAGCCAGCTTCGGACGGATGCTTCATCATGAGCTCCGGGAAGCTGCGAAACCGGCTGGCCGTCGACGAATGCCACGACGAACGGAATGGACTGGATTCCGAACGCGCCGGCAATTTCCGGGCATTCGTCGACGTTGATTTTGACGAGCCGAAAACGGCCGCCGTATTCTTCGGCCAGCTTTTCCAGAATGGGCATCAGCTGGCGGCAGGGCGCACACCAGTCGGCCCAGAAATCGGCCACAACGGGAACCTGCAGCGACGCTTCCATCACGTCGGTGCGGAACGATTCCGTGGTGGCCGAAACGATGTGCGGCGTCCTGGGATCAGAAGAATCAGACATTCCGAACTATCCTGGCATGCTGCTGAGTGACTGACGGAACATTTCCACGGTCGGGATTCCGGCCACACCGCCCCATTCGGCCGGAGCGAAAGGCGTGTCGATGCGGCGGCTGAGCTGACGGATGAGAGCCTGCCACGAAAACCCCCACCGCATCGGGTTCGTGTACACAGTTTTGGCCTGCAGGGCCGATTCCCGCGGCACTTCCCGCAGTTCCTGACCGGTGGCCAGGGCCTTCAGGTTGATTTCGCAGGCCCGTTCCAGATCGATGAAGTCCGTCATCGCCTGTTCGATGGTCGGGGCACAGGTGAGCAGTCCATGGTTGACCAGAATTGCCGCCCGGCGATCTCCCAGCGCTTCGACGATTCCGGTTGCCAGAGACGGGTCGATGACGACGCCTTCGTAATCTTCGTACACCACATGATCTTCGTAGAACGAACAGGTGACCTGTTCCAGCATGAGCAGTTCGCGGCCCAGAGTGCTGAAGGCCGTTCCGGCCGGCGGATGGGAATGGACGATGCAGTTGACGTCCGGCCGGGCCTGATGGATGGACGAGTGGATGCAGAAGCCCGCGTAGTTGATCAGCGGCCAGCCGTTGACGATTTCTCCCTGAGCACTGACCAGCGGAAGCTGATCCGCCGTCACTTCTTCGAACAGCAGGCCGAACGGATTCACCCAGAAGTATTCCGGCGCTCCGGGAACGCGAACGCTGATATGCCCGGCGACGCCTTCATCGAATCCGCGATCGGCCAGCATGCGGTAGGCGGCTGCCAGTTTGAATTTCAGTTCCCGGGCTTCGGGAGTATCGGCCAGTTCCGCGGCCCGCCGGGTTTCTTCTTTGTCAGGAGCCTGGGCGCGGCCGGTGATGCGTGCCGGATCGATCGTCTGTGACATGAGGAATCTCCCTGGGGCAGATGGGGATGATGCAGACATCCTGTCGGGAACAGACCGACTGATCCACGCAGCCGGGGACGGATTTCATCGGCCGTATGTGTCACGAAGGCTGCTCCCAGCCGGCAGCCCGTTCCAGAGCACGGGACCAGCCGTCCAGAAGCTGCCGGCGTCGGGCCGGCTTCATTTTACTGCGGAACCGAACGGCTTCCTGCCAGGCAGACTGAATCTCGGACTGATTCTTCCAGCAGCCGACGGCCAGGCCGGCCAGACAGGCCGCTCCCAGAGCCGTCGTTTCTTCGACCACGGGACGAATCACGGGCACTTTGAGAAGATCGGCCTGGAACTGCATGAGCAGCGCGTTCAGGGAGGCTCCGCCGTCCACCCGCAGTTGTCTGAGTTTCAGCCCGGAATCCGATTCCATCGCCCGCACCACATCCGCCACCTGGTAGGCGATTCCTTCCAGAGCGGCACGGGCGATGTGTGCTTTGGTCGTTCCACGGGTCAGCCCCACCAGCGTACCCCGTGCCCACGCATCCCAGTGCGGGGCGCCCAGGCCGGCAAAAGCGGGAACCAGATACACGCCATCGGTGCTGTCGACCGAAGCGGCCAGTTTTTCGACTTCGGCGGCGGTGCGGATCAGTCCCAGACCGTCGCGCAGCCACTGCACGACCGCTCCGGCAATGAAAATGCTGCCTTCCAGAGCGTAATGGGTCCGGTTTCCGATCTGCCAGGCCACCGTCGTCAGCAGCCGGTTTCGTGAAACGACCGGTTTCGTGCCGGTGTTCATGAGCAGAAAGCATCCGGTGCCATACGTATTTTTCACCATGCCAGGACGGGTGCAGCACTGACCGAACAGGGCTGCCTGCTGATCCCCGGCGATTCCGGCGATGGGGATGGTCTCTCCCAGAAGACGGGTTTCTCCCAGGACGCCGCTGGAAGGAACCACTTCCGGCAGCACGGCGGCCGGGACATCGAAGGTTTTCAGGAGCGATCGGTCCCAGCGGCCCGTGTGGATGTTGTACAGCATCGTTCGAGACGCGTTGGAAGCATCCGTGGCATGAACCCGTCCTTCGGTCAGGTTCCAGATGAGCCAGGAGTCGACCGTCCCGAATGCCAGATCTCCCGCTTCCGCCCGCTTCCGGGCCCCCCGAACATGATCCAGGATCCACTGGATTTTGGTGGCCGAAAAATAGGCATCCGGAATGAGGCCCGTTTTCTTCTGAATGGTGCGGTCGACCCGCCGCTTCCTGAGTCCGTCGCAGATGTCGGCCGTGCGGCGATCCTGCCACACGATCGCACGGCTGACAGGACGTCCGGTCCGGCGATCCCAGACAATCGTCGTTTCCCGCTGATTCGTGATCCCGATGGCGACGATGTCAGAAGCAGCCAGGCGGGCTTTCTTCAGAGCCTGCTTCGCCACGGCAAGCTGGCTTTTCCAGATGTCATCCGGATCGTGCTCGACACGCCCGGGCTGCGGAAAGTGCTGTGGAAATTCCTTCTGGGCCACCGAAATCACCGAGCCGCGCTGATCGAAAACGATGGCACGGGAACTGGTTGTTCCCTGATCCAGAGCAAGAACGTACTTCATCGGAGTTCTCTGAGCGAAATAAAGATGAAGACTCGTCTACAGCGTCCTGGCCGGGTCGTTCTGAAAGTGCGGCCCGCCGCAGTCCGCATGCGACGGCACCTGCCGTCACACGTCGTCACGGTACTGTACCGACATGATGCAGGTTCGAACAGCAGCGCCGCGTCCTGAATCGGCCGGCAGCGGCGATGCAGCGGGACGCTCACAGGCAGTCGGACTGTCGGATGGCGGCCGTCCGATCGACCACCAGGTCGATGGCCTGCCGCATCCGGTCGTGGTCGATTTCGTGGACATCGATCGGATGTCCGATTCCACGCAGCATGGTGACCGTCAGCCGTCCTCCCAGATGCTGCCGAAATTCTTCCAGGCCGTCGAAAAGATCATCGGTCTGCTGCAGAGCAGTATGACTGCGCAGCAGCCGCAGTTCACTCAGACAGCGCATCACGGCTTCCGCATCGGCCCGGGGAAGCCCGTGCACCAGTGACGAATACACCGTGTCGATGGCGACACCGGTGGCCACCGCTTCGCCATGGCGGAGTTCGAAGCCGGACAGAGCTTCGAGGCGATGAGCGGACCAGTGTCCGAAATCGAGCGGACGTGATTCAAGCATCTCGAACGGATCGCCTCCCTCCGTGATGTGTTTCAGATGCCAGCGGGCCGACCGGGCGATGATGGATGTGCAGACATCGCCTCGGTGACAGATCTCGCCGGTCGACCGGGCGATCAGCCGGAAGAACGCAGCATCCTTCAGCAGCGCCACTTTGACCGCTTCGGAAAAGCCGCACAGAAAATCACGGTCGGACAAAGTGGTCAGCAGGGTGCGATCGTTGATCACCCCCCAGGGAACGGCAAACGTTCCCACCCAGTTTTTCCGGTCGAACAGGTTGATGCTGTTCTTGACGCCCAGGCCGGAATCTGCCTGAGCCAGCGTCGTCGTGGGGATGCGGATGAGTCGAATGCCGCGGTGAGCGATGGCCGCGGCGAATCCGACGGCATCCAGCACGGCTCCTCCTCCAATCACCACGACGTAGCTGCGCCGGTCCAGGTCCGCGTGGTGAAAACACCTGAGAATCCGTTCGATGATGTGCACATCGTTTTTGACGCTTTCCCCTCCCGGCACAAGCTGGACCTTCGTGCTGCTGTCCATACAACCGGCAGACTTTCGGCAGAATGCCTGAATCCGCTGTGGCAGCTGCGGGTTCATGGTTGCCACCTGTTCGTCCAGCCAGAACTGGACACGCGGCCGACGCCCTTCCGACGGTTCGATGAGATCTGACAGGACGGCGGCATCCCGACCGAATATATCGTTTGTCATGCGGAGTCGATGCAGGAACGTCACGGAGAATGGGACGTTCAGAGATGATGGATCGGCGGGCATGGAAGCGTTGCGGAAAGAAGCGTCAAAGGACGGGGAAAACGCTGAGCATAGAGGCTGGATTCGGTCGACGCCAGCATATCGACGGGCCCGGAGTTCGTCTCCGCGCTCCGCGACGGTGACACGGTGTTCAGGAATTCGTCTGCCGTCCCCGGGGCCCCGGCCTCGTTCCGGGGTTCGGTCTGTCGGCCGGACAATCGATGCAATCGATACAGTCGCATCCAGTCCGGCAGCACACCGGCAAACACTGCCTTTTGAGTGCATCGGGAAATCGGGCGGATCCGAAAACAAGCACCGGTGTTACCCAGTTTCGAGGTGATGAGTTCAGAATGACATCTGCGGCCCTGATCCTCATGTCCTTTCAGCTCGTTAGGAGAAGTGAAACAATGAAAGGGATCTTTCTGTCTGCTGCCATGATGGTGATGACCATCTCCGGCAGCGCCAACGCCGGCCTGTTCGGCCTGTTCGAACATGATGGCTGCGGACATGGCTGCGGCAACGACTGCTGCGAGCCGACCTGCTGTGCTCCGGCGGATGCCTGCTGCGAAGAGCCGACCTGCTGTGCTCCGGCAGATGCCTGCTGCGAAGAGCCGACCTGCTGTGCTCCGGCCGAAGCCTGCAGCGAACCGACCTGCTGTGCTCCGGCCGCTGCCTGCTGCGAGCCGGCCTGCAGTGCACCGGCTGCCTGTTGCGAACCGGTGAACGCCTGCGGTGAAGGCTGCTGCCATACGAAGAAGAAGTGCGGACTGTTTTCTCACTTCAAAATGCCGAAGCTGCGCCTGCCGAAACTGTTCAGCAAGCGTCATGGCTGCGGACACGGCTGTTCTTCTGAACCGACCTGCTGTGCTCCGGCGAATGCCTGCTGTGAAGAACCGAGCTGCTGTGCTCCGGCAAATGCCTGCTGCGAAGAACCGACCTGCTGTGCTCCTGTTGCTCCGAGCTGCTGTGCTCCCTGCAACTAAGTGAATGCGGCGAACGGTCGGCAACGATCCGAATTGCGGCCGTCGGTCAGATGACAGAGCAGATTGTCGTGAATCCGCTCTGACCGGCTGTCAGTCGATGTTTTCAGGTGCGAGGAAACACACTGATGAAGCGATCTGACCGAACGGACGGTTCCGGTCCGACCTGACCTGCCGCCCAGACGCTGGTGAGGAACGTGAGGAATCCTCGCGGGGGAACACACCGGCAGACCTGATGTCTGCCTGAGTTCCACCGGTGATCAGCATGGGTGGAACTGTTGGTCAAGAACAATGAGAACGGTGACACGGTCCCTTCCTGGCCGCCTGTCACCGTTCTTTTTTGTTTCTCGGGCACTGCTTCCCCGGCCGGACGATGAACGGATGTTCTGCCTGCCGGATTGGTCTTCGCAAACGGCGAAACAGGACATTCCGTGGTTGCCATCTGCCCGGATTCTGTAAGAATTCACCCGGTTCTTCGCGGCAGTTCGTCTCAGCGTCCTTCGGCAGCCACCCATGATTCTCATCATTCTGCGAACGGCCTATTTCCTGGTGTGCGCCGGTGCGATTGCCGGATACATCTTCCCGGCTGAAATCGGCGATCTTCAGGGAATCGATCCGGCAACGATCAGCAGCCAGGACCCGCGGGAAGAAACCCGCCCGGATTTCATTCTGGACCACCCCACGGTGTCGTTTTTCCTCCTGCTGGGAATCACGCAGCTGGCGACCGTGCTGGACGTGGTCGTGCGTCGAAAACGCATTGATCTGATTTCCGCCACCTACTTCGGTCTGCTGATCGGCGTGCTTCTGGCCTATCTGTCCGGCCAGGCCATCACTCTGGTGATTCCGCCGTCGTCCAACTATCGCGGTGTCATTTTCCTGCTGCTGCTGCTGGTGCTGCCGTACCTGTGCGTGTCGCTGCTGCTGCAGACACGAGACGATTTTCGTTTCGTGATTCCGTTCGTGGAATTCGTCAAGGATGTCAAGGGAGGCCGCCCCCTGGTCGTGGACAGCAGTTCCCTCATCGACGGCCGCATCATGGACGTCGTGGAAACGCAGATCATCGAATCGCAGCTCATCGTGCCGGACTTCATTCTGGCTGAAATTCAGGACATTGCTGACAGCAGCGATAAGAATCGGAGAACCCGGGGACGTCGCGGCCTGGAGGTTCTTGCCAGGCTGCAGCAGTGTCCTCATGTGGACATTCGCATTCACGAAACTCAAAAGGGAGAGTTTCGTTCGATGTCCGTTGACCAGAAACTGGTGGAAGTCGCCAAGCAGCTTCGGGCCGGTGTGATCACCAACGATTTCAATCTGAACAAGGTGGCCAGCGTTCAGGACATTGTCGTCATCAACCTGAACGATGTGGCCAATGCCCTGCGGCCGCAGTTTCTTCCCGGCGATCGCCTCACCATCCAGATCATGCGAGAAGGGGAAGCTCCCGGACAGGGCGTCGGATACCTGGAAGACGGCACCATGGTCGTCTGTGAGAACGCCGCTGCCATGATCGGACGGAACGTGACAGCCATTGTCACCCGTGTGCTGCAGAGCAGTGCCGGTCGGATGATCTTCGCCAAACCCGTCCATTCGGTCCGCACAGACGAGCGTGCCTCATCACACTGATATCTCTGCCGATGTCCACGACAGAACCGGAACGGCTCAGGATTCTGGTCGCTGAAGATTCGGCCGCAACCCGAACGGCCCTGGCCGGAATGCTGACATCCTGGGACTATGACGTGTGCGAAGCGGCCGACGGTGCCCAGGCATGGGAACAGTTCGATCGGCAGGTCTGCCGGATCGTTCTGACGGACTGGCAAATGCCCTGCATGGACGGCCTGGATCTCATTCGACGCATCCGGGCCCGCGAAAACACGGGATTCATCTACACGATTCTGCTGACCGCCCGTTCGGCAACAGAAGATGTCGTCTCGGCCATGGGAGAAGGAGCCGACGCTTATCTCATCAAGCCTGTGGCACCGGCCGAACTGAAGGCCCGCATTCAGGCAGGAGAACGCATTGTCCGTCTGGAAGAACGACTGGAACGGCGCAGACAGCAGCTTCTGGAAGCCAGAACACAGATTCTGGAAGCAGAAAAACTGGCAGGAATCGGCCAGCTGGCGGCCGGCATGGCCCACGAAGTCAACAATCCCATTGCTGTCGTGTCGGGCAATGTCGATGTGTTTTCTCAGGCAGTTCGTGCCCTGCTGGATGTTCTGGATACCATCGAATCCCTGAAACCGGAACTGAAACATGCCGCCCCGCAGGTCCTGCAGCAGATCGAAGACGTGCAGGCCCGCCATGATCTGACATGGGTGCGGGAAACGCTGCCGCGGTATCTCGAATCCACCCAGTCCAACATCCGCCGTGTTCAGGACATCATCACACGTCTTCAGGACTTTTCCTGGCAGGACAAAGCCCGCATCGACCGCATCGATCCCGTTCAGGCGGTGCAGACCAGCATCGATGTTCTGGCCAGTGAACTGGCCCGGGCCCGTGTGACGGTGCGATCCGACTTTCGTTCCGTACCGGCCATCGTCTGTCATCCGGCCCGGTTCAATCAGGCGGTCTACAACGTGCTCCACAATGCCATTCAGGCCAGCAGTGCAGACGACGTGGTGGATGTCTCCGTGTTCGAAGCCGAGGGACAGATCAACATCCGCGTCGCCGATCGCGGCCCGGGCATTCCTGAAAAAGATCGTTCGCGGATTTTCCAGCCGTTCTTCACCACCCGCCACACGGGAACCGGAGCCGGTCTGGGACTGTCCTTCAGTCACCGGGTGTTCCGCGAAGCCGGCGGATCCATTCACTGTTCGCCACGACCCGACGGTGGTACCGTATTCGACATCCTCATCCCCGCTGCGGACACGTCCGCCTGACCCCGTTCTTCCGCTGCATTCGGCTGCCGCAGGAAAAGACCGTATGAGTGATTCGGATCTCCCCACGCTCCTGCTGGTCGACGACGAACCCGACCTGCTGTTTTCTCTGGAAGGCCTGCTCCGACAGCGTTTCCATCTGTTCACTGCAACCAGCGGACACGAAGCGCTGGACATCGTGAAGCAGCAGACGATTCAGGTCATTGTTTCCGACCAGCGCATGCCGGGAATGACAGGCGATGAACTGCTGGCGCAGGTGGCCCGGATTTCACCATCCACAGTCCGCATCCTTCTCACCGGGTACGCCGACATCCAGGATGTCATTCGCGCTCTGAATACCGGAGGCGTTTTTCGTTACCTGACCAAACCGTGGAATCTGGACGAGCTTCTGGACGTGCTCTCAGAAGCTGCTGCCACATGGACCTCCCGGCGGAATGACGAACAGGCACGCCAGGAGATCATTTCCTTCGTCCACGACGTGACCGGATTCCTCGGAAATCTGCCCCCCGACGAAGAAATCGCATCCCTGCTTCAGCGGGCGGAATCGCTCGCTTTTCTGAAAAAGAATGCATCATGACGGAACGGCGGCCCGTCACACTTGCTGCCCGCATCGATCTGACCCGTCACTGCTGGTTCCTTGCCGCGGTCGATGCAGATGCCGCTGTGCACCCGCTGCTTCGGTGCGCGCCGGGCACTCTTGAACGCTGGCAAACCGGGACAGACGATGAACGCATCAGTTTTCTGAGACATCGGATTGCCGGAACCTTCCAGCTGGGGGCAACGCGGCTGTTTCAGCGGGGAGAAAAGGCGGGCTGTTTCGCCGTCGTCTTCGCGGAATCTGTTTCATCGACCAGTTTGCGGTCGCCGGATGCCGCGTCCCGAGACCGCAGAGTCGTGGAAGGGGTGGCCCGCCACTTCTGTCTGTGGATGATTCGCCCGCCCGTCTTCTGCTGTCGGCAGGAACCGGATGGCAGCCTGCAGACACTGGATTCCACCGTCGAGGCCGATGATCTGCCGGTCCTGAAACATTCTCTGGCTGTTCTGAATCGGCTGACAGATTCCGACGAACTGTGGGAATACGTCTCACAGCCGTCCCCCTGATCCGCACGGCGACCGGACATTCCGGAGCACCGCCGATCGGCACAACCTGCCGGTTTTCCGAACGGCTGCGATTCAGCGGAATACCAGACGGCATATCGAGCGGCAGATGCTGCCGAATGAACCGGTTCGGCAGCGGCCGCATTTCGATGGAGAACGCTGTCCGGTTCCATCAGACGTTGACGCACGACGGCGGCATCTGAGAGAACCGCTCCGTCGTCCTGCAGAACACAGTCCTGTCCTCTGATGTTTTCCGCTGTTCCCCTGTCAGGTTCGGCCGTTCCCCTGACAAGACGGGGCGGTGTCGTTCCTGTGCTGCATGCGAATACCGGCATGAAGTTCCTGCTTTTCTTCCCGGCCATAACGGCCGTCCTGACGTGCGGCTGCGCCGTTTCGATGCTCGAAAATCGAGTGATTTCGGACTTTGTGGAAGCGATCGAAGAGGAAAACGAAGCGGCCCTGCGACGGGTGTCTTCCAGCCGCTTCGAAGAAACTTCGCTGCGATCCGATGACGTGTTTCGGGATCTGGAGATCGTCGGGCTGCCCCAGGGTGATGTCACCATCGAAGAAGTCGAAACTCCTTCAGAAAACCGCCGCAGCGCGACGGTCGTCGACAGCAAGGGTACGAAATACCGTTTCGAACTGGTGCGGTCTGAAAAAGAAGGCCGGTGGGTGGTCGACGACGTGCTGGTTCGTCAGCGGAAGAAATGGATGAAGGTCCGTATGAACGTCGCATGGCCGGCCAGCCGGGTGATGGATCTGGTGTTTTCCGTCCGTGAATTTCTCGACGTGTGGACGGCGTCAGACCGCGACGAAATCCTCCGACGGGCGTCTCCCGCCCTGGCCCGATCGCTGGAAGAGGTGCCGGATTCCTGGCTGAAGGTCATTGCGCAGCCGGTGGCTGAACGCTTCGATTCGGCTCTGGTGCGAAAACCGGAAGCTCAGCTCACAGACGACTCGGCCGTGGTCCGAGTCCCGATTCGTGGCGGTTTCCTGCTGGTTCAGGCCATTCCGGGCGAGATGCACTGGCTGATCGACAATATCGAAATTCACCAGCGCAGCGAATCGGCTCACCCCGGATCCATCCGTCGACAGGCCGATGCGGTGGCCGCACTGGGACGGTTTCTCACCGCCTGGCAATCGGGCGTCACGGAGCAGCTTCGTGATGTGTCGACGGAACAGTTTTTCGAAGGAACTCTGCGATTCGGCGACCTGTCTCTGGTTGCCATGCCTTCCGCCGATGTTGCACCGGACGACTTCAGCATCCGGACGTTCGCCGGACGCGTCACGATTCTCGTGCCGACCGACCGGGACATCGTGAGGTTCGATCTGGTCGACCCCGAGCTGGAGGAACGCAGGAAAACTGCCGGCAGCGATCCGAGGCAGATGTTCGTTGTCGACAGCGTCATTCTGTACGACCGGACGCGGCAGAATGAACGAACTCTGGCATCCGTCTTCACGGCTCCCGCGCGTGCCAGCCTGTTTCTGGAATCCCTGCACCGCCGGGACACTGTCATCCTGAAGCAGCTGTCCACACGGCGACTGAACGAAGCGGTGTGGAATCAGGTGACTCCGAAACTGGTCGAATCCTTCACCCTGCCTCTGAACCATCTGCAGAATCTGTCCCTGACAGACAGCCGTGTTCAGGGCCGACGAACGACACTTCTGTACGAATCGGCGGATGGTTCAGCCGTCGAATGCCGGCTGGACGAAGAAAACGGGCGGCTGCTGATGGATGACATTCGTTATGCCGACGCGGCCGGAGACCAGGTGTCTCTGCAGACACAGCTGTCTTTGCAGATTCCTGTCCTGTCGTTCGCGTCGGCCTGGCGTCAGCAGAACATCGAACACCTGCGACAGGTGTGCAGTCTGGAATTCAACCGTCTGGCGCTGAAACAGCTCCGCACAGTCCCCGATCTCCCTTTGCATCTTGCAGAACGTCTCGATACGACAGTCCGGTCGATCCGCGTGACGGATGAACGGGCCACGGTGGAAATGGGACTGCCGGGCAGCACGACCGCTCAGGTCCATCTGGTACGAGAACAGGAACGCTGGCTCATCAGCGATGTGACCATTCCGGAATCGGAAGAACACGTGGTGCATCTGCGGCACGAACTGCGGTCCGTCGTGGCCCGGAACCTGCTGAACACCACCCCCCCTTCCGTCACGCCCATCACCGCCCGACGAAAAGGATCTCAGATGCCGGCCACGGCCTCTGAAGACCGGCGGCCCATCCGTCAGGTCTCCGTCATCCGCCAGGCATCCGCGGAACGGCCTGAGGAACGGACCGGTTCCGTCCGATCGGCCGGGTATCAGGTGTTTGGCCCGGATTCCGAACACATCGCCAGTCGACTGAACGCTCCTCAGGAACCTGCCGCATCGGGAGTTTCCGAATCGGCCGATGCATCCGCCTCAGCCCCGACCGAAGTTTCTCCGGCATTCGATTCCGACGTGCCGCGGCCGCCGGAATCTGCAGTCGGCCCCTCTCTCCAGGAAGTGCCCGACAGTCCGGCCACCCGTCTGGCGGAAGTTCCGCCGGCAGAACCTCCTGCACCGGAACCCGGGCTGAATCTTTCTGCTCGTCCGGTGCCGATCGACTGACAGACGTTTCTCCGTCCTCCGTCCGGCAGGAATGAGCGGTCGTGCACAGCGTCTCTGCCTTCATCCGGAACAGGCCGGCAGCCCGGTCCGGATGCCGACGGCCTCGCAATGTCCCGGGGCCGTCGTTCCGTCTGACTCCCCCACGAGAAACACCTCACACGGATTCTTCCCTCCTGTTTCCCTGTTACGCTTCACGTCCCTGTCAGCCGGGTCATTGACCATCCGGCCGACAGGCCGCATTGCCGCGCTGGATTCAGCATTCCTGCCGAGCAGGTTTTCACGATTCGGACGCTGTTGCCGTCCTGGAAATATTCGCCAGATGCTGCCGAATTCTGGAGTTCTGCTGAGCTGGAAGAAACGTCGCGCATCCTGTTTCATGAATCCACACTGCCACGGCCTGAAAGTCGGCACAGAGATACGACATGGACAGAAGTGCGTCAGCGATACGGACAGTACCAGTCAGCAGGCCCATGCGCAGCAGAAGGACCACAGAATCTGATGAGCCGCTTTCGTTCTGGAAAGACGCAGATCGGATCGATGAATCGAGCGATGCGGATCCGGCACGGTTGCAGCGCCGGCAGCTGGTCACACAGCCATTGCCGAAGTCAGGCTGGACTTTGTTCCGTCTGAGGGGACTCTGCCAGCCTGGCCGAACGATGGGATCCCACGTGACTGCGATGCGCCGTATTGAGCTGTCAGGATGCCGTCCCACGGCAGCGTCAGGAAAAACCGGATGCTCCACGAACTGTGCACTGCCGAGAATCGGTGGAACCGGGTGATATTGACACCAGGTTCGGCTGTGGCATACGGTGAGCCGGTCTTCTGCAGTCTGCCTGGGTGTCCGGATGATGCCGACTGCCGGCTGTCTCTTTGTTTCAGGAAGGAAGTCCAGGGATGGACGTGAATGAAATCACCGCTCTGCAGCGGTCATGGACGGAACTGTGGCACCGTGAGACTCCTGCTGCTTCCGGCGAGGAATTTGCGGATGTCGTGCGGCGAAATCACCTGGAAAACTTCAGCCTGTGGCATGAAGAAGACATCGCCCGCTGTGATCATCTGGGAGCCGAACGGATTCGCCAGGCCAAGCGGACCATCGATTTTCACAATCAGCGGCGCAATGATCTGATTGAACAGATGGATCGTCTGCTGGTGGACGAACTGCGGCCCCGGGAATCCGGCTGTCCGTTCAATTCGGAAACGCCCGGCATGATGATCGATCGCCTGTCCATTCTCGCACTGAAGGAATATCACATGCGGGAAGAGACGGAACGGTCCGATGCCAGCGACGAACACCGTGCGGCCTGCCGAAGAAAACTGGAAGTCATTCAGCGGCAGATTCAGGATCTGAGCACCGCGCTGGCAGAACTTCTCGACGAAGTGCGTGCCGGCACGCGCAGTTTTCGCGTGTATTTTCAGTTCAAGATGTACAACGACACGGAACTCAACCCGGAACTTCGCCGCGCCGCCTGACCGTCCGGACCGGCGTCGCTTCCTCCTTTCCGGGACGGGCGTTTATGCAGATCCTGATTCTCAAGCCGAGTTCTCTGGGGGACATCATCTGTTCGCTGCCGGTCGCGCAGTCCATCCGGGAACAGTGTCCTCAGGCCGTGATTTCCTGGGTCGTCAAGTCGCGTTTTCGCGAGATCGTTCGCCGCTGTCCGACCGTCAACGGGGAGATCATCGAGTTCGACCATCATCCGGGACTCCGGGGACTGCAGGGGCTGTGGACCGTGTGTCGGACTCTGCGCTCACGATCGTTCGATGCCGTGCTCGATTTTCAGGGCCTGCTGCGAACCGGCCTCATGATGCGGGCTGTGCAGAGCCCGCTGCGGGTGGGCAGCGAAGACGCCCGTGAAGGCAGTTCTCTGGCCTGCAGCCACATCGTGCCCCGGCCTGCGTCCGGAAAACATGCACACGCCATCGAACGCCTGCTGCAGTTTCTTCCGGCCCTGGGGCTGGAAGCATCGCTGCGATCTCCCGTCGTGATCCACGGCGATTCCCCCGATTCCGCCGATTCGCGTCTTCGGGATGCGCGGCCGGTGGTCATGATGCCCAACAGCCGGGGGCGTCATAAGGAATGGCCCTGGTTTCCGGAACTGACGACCGCTCTGCTGAAACAGCGGGATGATGTGACCGTTGTCTGGGACAGTCATCAGGCCTGGCCGGATCCGCCTGTGTCCGATCCGGAACGGTTCATCAACGTGACCACGAAGACATCCCTGCTGCAGATGGTGGAGCTGATTCGGAGGGCCCGTCTGGTGATCGCCAACGACAGCGGTCCGCTGCATATCGCAGCCGCTTTGGGCATTCCCGTTCTGGGGCTGTTCGGACCGACGCCTCCGGAACGGTTCGGGCCTTATCCACTGTCCGCAGAACGCAACCGCGTTCTCCGATCGCCCACCGGAGCGATGGACGGCCTGCCGGTCGATGTTGTCCTGTCGGAGGTGCTTTCTGCGCTGTCCGGGGAACCTCGGCAGCAGGCCGCCTGAAGCCCATCCGCAGCCTCTGCGGCATCGGCTGCCTGAAAACTTCCATGCCAACCGGACCAGAATGGAACAAACGCAGAACAACGACAACCGCACGGCCCGCCACCTGCAGCGGTTCCGCCGCAGGTGCCTGCTGTTTGTTCTGCCGCTGCTGGTGTGCACGGTGCCGGCTCTGAGCATTCTTTTCGTGACGGGGGCAGCCTTCGTCGATGCGGATGATCTTCTGAAGCGGCTGAATGACGAACCTCTTCTGATCGGATTCGCCTACAACGAACCGTGGTATCGGCATCTGAAGTATCGTCGGCTGGCATCACTGCCCCGGCGGTCCGTCGTGGCTCTGGGATCCTCACGGGTGCTCGGATTTCGTGAAGAGATGTTCCGTGACCGTTTCTACAACGCCGGGTACACCATCGTGTCTCCCTGGGATTTCCGCACGTTTCTCAGTCTGATTCCTGCGGACCGGCTTCCGGATACCATCATTCTGGGGCTGGATCAGTTCATGTTCTGTCCGGACAGCAGGCGCCGGCGGCCGCCTCTGGAACGCACTGTCTGGGCCCGACCTCCGCGGGATGACCTGAACACGTCCGTCCGGCTGATTCCGGATGTCTGCAAAGATCTGCTGCGCGGCCGCATCGACCTGCGGACCGTGCTGACTCACGCGATGTCCGCTTCCGACACGCACTCCGCCCGTCCGGTCGGTCTGAACAGTCTGATCAACCGCAAGGGGATGCGCAACGACGGATCGTTTCTTTACGGCAGCCAGATTCGCCGTCTGCTGGAATCGGACCCGCAGGCTCGTGACCATGGCTTCGCGGACACGTTGCGGCGTGTGCGTCGGCGGGGACGGCGATTCGAAGGCGGCCGGGACGTGGATGCCGCTGCCGTCGAAGAAATCGAACGCCTTCTGCAGTTCTGCCATGATCATGGCGTGATGGTTGTCGCCTTTTTGCCTCCCTATGCCGACGCCGTGTGGCAGGCCATGCTGGATACGGGCGACTTTTCATACATGGAAAAAATCGAATCCGCTCTGCGGCCGGCTTTCGACAGGTACGGATTCGAACTGTACGCATTTCATCGCATGTCCGACTGCGGCGCATCGGATGCCGAAGCGGTCGACGGATTTCACGCAGGCGAACCGGTCTATCTGAGGATGCTGATCGCCATGCTGCGTCAGGGATCGATTCTGAACCGGCATACGGACATCATGCAGCTCACGGACGATCTGCGGCACTGTGTCAATCGGTACACGGCCTATCGCGAACCGGGCACCACGGATACGGCCCTGGCGGCGTCCGGCAGTCCGCGCAGTTCCCGGGCAATGCGATCGGCGGCCCGGAACATGCCCTCACCCCTCCCAAAACGACGTCGGCCCGTTCGCCCTGTGGCCGACTCCCGTCTCGAAACGCACACGCACTGAACGGCCTCCGGTTCGCGTCCGATCAGCCGCCGTTTCCTTTGAAGGCGCCCTGCGCACGGATGATGTCCAGAGGAGACATGCCGGACGTGTCGATCTTTGGTTTCGATTCCGCGGCCGGAGGCGGCTCAGGGGCCGGGGATGCATCGTCTGCAGCCGGTTCCGGCGGAGTTTCGGCAGGCGGATCGCTGTCTGCCGGAGTGTCCTGAGCGGCTGCCTGATTCTGGGCGCGGATCTGGTCGAGCGGGGAAGCGCCGGATGCAGCGGCCGGCTGAGCGGCCGATTTGCTTCCACCGGCCGCCTGAGCGCGGATCTGGTCGAGCGGCGAACCGCCGGCCGCCGGTTTCGCTGTCGGGGCGCTTTGGGCGCGAATCTGGTCGAGTGGGGAAGCGCCGCCGGTGGCCGGAGCGGCCGCTTTCTTCGTGGCCGCCGGTTTTTTCTTTTCCGGAGCAGCGGGTTTTTCCTTCGGACGCGGGCCGTCCACGACCGTCAGACAGCTCGGATCGATGTCGTACCAGCCGATATCTTCCGGACCGTCGAACTGAACCAGCGCACGACAGTTCATGTTGACGGTCCTGACCTGACCGGTGAGTTTTTCGAATCGCCGCAGTTCCGGGATCCCGGATTTCACGACGACCCATTTGTCGGTCAGTTCCTTTTTGAGCTGTTCGGCTCGTTCAATGGACATGGTTCTGCTGTCCGAAAGACTCGCGGGATCAGGAATTCGGGAACGTCAGGGGGCTGTCAACGAACGGGAAGCGAACACGCGGTTCCCCGCCGGACGGGCGGATTCTGGAACAACCGGAACGGGGATTCAAGTTCAGGAACCCCGCCGCCGGGTGTTGTCTAATATTCCGGAACCGTCCGTTTCGGATCCTGGCGGGGGACCGCCGTCGGCGGCCTTCACCGGATGCAGCAGATCCAGCGGTACATAGTACTTTTCATAGCAGACACCGTCGCTGTACAGCACGCCGTCCGGAGACGGCACGAGTACGGTGGCCCGCTTCGTGATGCGGCTGACGATTCCCCGAAAAAGCCGGCCGTTCCACTGGAAGGTGACGGAACTTCCCCGCCGGATACCGCGCTCGGCTGCCTGCTGACGCGGCGTCATGAGCGTGTGGAGGTAGTCCGTGTGTCCGAAAATGCGACCGGCCATCTGCTGAAACCGCTCTTTGCGGCAACTGGAATCTCCCCAGCCGACCAGTTCCGCCAGATGGATCAGTTCGTGTTCCATGATCCGCATCAGCGCATCCAGACGATTTCGGCATTCGAGACCGTTTACGAGAACAGGACGCGGAGGTTCGTCCTGAAAACTGTTGAACAGCAGAGTGGACGACACGGCGATTTCGAAATGTGTGAAGGGTGTCTGCGGGCTGTCCTTCCAGGCGCTGGTCCGGGCACCGGCGCGGGTCATACGGGGGGAAATGCGAAAGTCCAGAGGCGTGTCCTGAAGACTTTCCTGCAGCAGTCCGCCGAAAAATGTTTCGTCATACAGATGAAACAGGCTGCGCAGATCTTCCGACAGAAGAATGTCGAAGTCGGGACGGCGAATGCAGATCGATGTGTCCAGCAGACGCTGAACGATGTTCTGGTCGCGGGCCGTTCGTTCGTCGTCTGAGAACCGCAGGTTCTTCAGGGTTGTTCGGAGAGTGTGGCTGGAATGCATCGGGTCGGGAACCGTTTCCACAGACGCCGAAGAACAGAACGTGTGGGCCGTTTTCGGCGGGTGGTGCCGGTGTCTGAAACGGACGAAAACGGGTTCTTTTCTGTCGACGGACCTTATCACATCCCGGTCGGATCTGTCGTCCGGCAGCAGGAATTCCCCGCAGAAACGCGCCTTCTGTCTGTGCCATTCACAGGGCTCGTTCGAACCACCGGCCCACGATTTCCGGATTCAGATGGAAAATCTGCCCCGCGTTCCGACCGTTGAGGTTGTCCGAGGAACATTTCGTTCCAGAATAGGAAGAATCGATTCGGAAACGCGGTCGGCTTTGACGTTACATGCCAGGCCGCTTTGGTCCCGGTCGGTCCGGTCGGAATCCGAATCATCGCCGCCCGTCATGTGGCGGCAGCATGGGGAGCGCGATGACCGTTCCGCCCAGATCTGCAGAACAGCATCCGGCGGTGCCGCAACCGCCGCTTTCAGTGGCTGAGCAGGTGGCCGGTCGCCGGCGTGCTCGTCGAAAACCGCGGCGGGGCGGCGGCCGACTGTTGAAGGCTTTCCGGGAGCAGGTCCACGCTGTCCGCGCATTCGTATGGCAGTCGGGAAGACGATTTCGGGAGCTGATTGTACAGCGCCGCACGGAACTGCTGACGTCATTGTTCAGCCTGCTGCTGCATCTGTGTCTGGCGTTCCTGCTGGCCTGCTGGATTTTGCCGCAGCATGTGCCGGACCGGATTCTCAATCTGTTTCTGGACCCCGACAGAGACGCGGCCGAAGCGATTCTGGCGGTCGAAATCACTCCCGACATCCCTGCGGATTCCGAACCGCTGCTGACGGACGACATGACGGTACTGGAGGAACTGGACGCAGATCTGCAAAGTGCTTCGACATCGGACGATGACCTTTCTGCCGACCTGATGCCCGTGTCTGCGGCAGAAGATATGGGTCTGCTGGCCAATCTGGGAGACCTGGGAGCACGTTCTGCGGCGGGTCGCCAGGCAGCACTGCGTGCCTACGGTGGAACAGCAGAAAGCGAACAGGCGGTGGCTGCCGGCCTGAAATGGCTGGCATCGATTCAGCAGGAGGACGGATCGTGGGATTTTCAGGATCCTGGCGAAGGAGCGGAACCTGGTCGGCTTTCCGACGGACAGATGGGAGCCACCGCAATGGCGCTGCTGTGTTTTCTGGGAGCCGGCCATACGCACGAAGAATCCGTTCCCTGGCGGAAAACGGTCGATGCCGGACTGGATTATCTGATCGTGCATGCCCGGATCGATCGCAGGCGAGCAGACCTGCATGGCGACAGCAGTGATCATGCCGGCATGTACATTCAGGGCATCGCAACCATCTGCCTGTGTGAAGCTCATGCTCTGGCACCTTCCGATTCCCGTGTGAGGCGGCTGGCTCAGCGGGCTTTGGCGGCAATCGAAAATGCCCAGCACCGCGGCGGCGGATGGCGTTACCGTCCCCGGAGCCCCGGTGACACATCCGTCACCGGGTGGCAGATCATGGCCCTGCAGAGCGGGCGGATGGGGGAGCTGCGGGTTTCTGACGGTGTGCTGCGAAAAGCCGGGCAGTTTCTGGATTCCGTACAGGATGATGGAGGAGCCGGGTATGGTTACGTGCCCGGTGATGAACAGACGCCCACCATGTCGTCGGTCGGTCTGCTGTGCCGCATTTATCTGGGCTGGCGTCAGGATCATTCGGCTCTGCATCGCGGCGTGGCGGCTCTGTCCGCCCGGGGCCCGCATCCACACAGCATCTATTACAACTATTATGCCACGCAGGTTCTTCACCACTGGGGCGGCGAACCGTGGGAGCGGTGGAATTCTGTGATGCGGGACCAGCTTGTTCGCACTCAGATTTCCCGCGGTCCGGCAGCCGGAAGCTGGTCCCCTCGTGGAACGTATTCCCGACCTGGCGGCCAGATCTATCAGACGACACTCAGTCTGCTGACGCTGGAAGTCTATTATCGGCATCTGCCGATGTATCGCCGTCTGGGCGACTGAGTCGGTCCGGTGACAGCCGTGCGGGCGGATCGCCCCCCGGTTTTCGGATTGTCTTTGCCAGACCCTTCTGATCATTGCAAAGGGCAGGTGGGATCGGGTATTCGGTTCGCTGACCGTTTCTTCAGCCTGTCAGCGAAAGTCATGTCCGTTCTTCTGCAGCTCATCGATGGTGTCAAGAGTTACGGCGATCAGCGTCTGCTCGACAACACCAGCGTCACCATCCACGAAGGCATGAAAGTCGGGCTCATCGGCCGCAACGGGGCCGGCAAGTCGACGCTGCTGCGTGTGCTGCTGAAGGAAGAAGAACTGGACAGCGGCGAAGTCGTGCACGGACCACGCCTGCGGATCGGCTATCTGCGGCAGCACGATCCGTTCGAACCGGACGAGTCGGCTCTGGATTTCCTCATGCGCGACAGCGGTCAGCCCGACTGGAAATGCGGTGAGGTGGCCGGTCGTTTCGAACTGAAAGGCGACTTTCTGCACGGCCCTGTCCGTTCCCTGTCCGGCGGCTGGCAGACGCGCGTCAAACTGGCCGCCCTGCTGCTGCACGATCCGAACCTGCTGCTGCTGGATGAACCGACCAACTTTCTGGACCTGCGGACGCAGATTCTGCTGGAGCACTTTCTGAAGACGTTTCCGGCATCCTGCCTGATCGTTTCGCACGACCGGGCCTTTCTGACGGCCACCTGCAGCCAGACGCTGGATCTGTCCCGCGGTCGGCTCACGCTGTATCCCGGAAAAATCGGCGATTATCTGGCACACGTGGAAGAACAGCGGCAGCGGGACGAACGAACCAACGCCGCCATTGTCGCCCGTCAAAAGCAGCTTCAGCGATTCATCGAACGCAATCGGGCCAAAGCGACCACGGCCAGCCAGGCACGATCCAAACAGAAACAGCTCAATCGTCTGCAGACGGTGCAGATCGATTCGGAACTGCCTGTTGTCCACATTCGGGCGCCGGAAGTGGAACCTCGCCAGGGACCTGCGCTGCGCTGCATGGACCTGTCGATCGGGTATCCGGGCCACACCGTGGCCAGCGGCATCGATCTGGAAGTCGATCACCAGCAGCGCGCGGCCATTGTCGGCGACAACGGTCAGGGCAAAACCACTCTGCTGAGAACGCTGGTGGATTCTCTGAAACCAGTTGCCGGACGGGTGAAATGGGGCTACGGATGTTCCATCGGAGTGTACGCCCAGCATGTCTACACGACGCTTCCGGAAGATCAGACCATCCTGGAATATCTCGAATACCGGTCTCGACCCGGTATCACGACACAGGACTGCCTCAATGTGGCCGGTTCTCTGCTGTTTCGCGGAGCCCACGTGAAAAAACAGATTCGCGTGCTGTCCGGTGGCGAACGGGCCCGCGTCTGTCTGGCCGGTCTGCTGCTGGGAGAATTCAACGTGCTCATCCTGGATGAACCGGGAAACCATCTGGACGTGGAAACCGTGGATGCTCTGGCAGATGCTCTGACCGCATACCGGGGGACCGTTCTGTTCACCAGTCACGACCGGCATTTCGTTCGCCGTGTGGCCACCAGCGTGATTGAAGTGCGGGATCACCGGGTGCGGCATTACGGCGGCGACTACGACGCCTATCTGTACGCTGTCAACAGAGAAATCGATGACGGCGAACGGCAGCGCGAACAGGCCCGCGCTGCGTCCAGAACAGATCCGGAATCCGGCGGATCCCGATCAAAACTGTCCGGACGCGAAGAACACAGTCTGAGACGGCAGGTACGCAGTCTGGAAAAGAAAATCGCCCGGCTGGACGACGAAAAAAAACGGCTCAGCGCCGAACTGCTGGAAACGTCGGACGCCGATGCCGCTCTGGAACTGCACAATCAGATCGAAGCTCTGCAGCAGCAGGTGGCGGATCTGGAAAATTCCTGGTACGAGCTGCAGGTCGAACTGGGAGAATTCTGATCGGACACGTGCCGCCTGACGCCTGACGGCGGCACGGCCGGCCGCGTTTCTGACAGCACGCGACCGCATCAGCCGTCCCGGACAGGGCGACACCGCCGATTATCGGTCCGCCTGGGCGGGAACCGCCGCTTCAGGTGCATCATCCGACGGTCCGTAAATCAGCCAGTACACCACCGGAATCACGATCAGCGTGAACAGCGTTGAAGTCACGATTCCAAAAATGATGGCCCAGGCCAGACCGGAAAAGATGGGATCGAGCGTGATGACCCAGTTGCCCAGCAGCGTGGTTCCGGCCGTCAGCACCACCGGCCGCGTCCGCACGGCGACGCTGCGGATGGTGGCTTCCTTCAGTGACAGACCTTCCGCCTGTCCCAGGTGGATGAAGTCGATCAGAACAACGGAATTGCGGACGACGATTCCTGCCAGAGCGATCATGCCGATCATGGCCGTTGCCGTGAAGAACACGGGATTCGGATGCCCGTCGATCGTTCGGCTGGTGAGCTGGTTGAGCAGCCAGAAGCCGGGCATGATGCCGATGAGTGTCAGAGGAATCGCCAGCATGATGACCGGAGGCAGAATGCGGGATCCTGTCTGAAACATCAGAATGATGAAAATCGCCAGCAGGGCCGCAATGAAGGCCAGCCCCATGTCACGGAACACGTCCAGCGTGATTTTCCACTCCCCTTCTCCGGCCCACTGAATGCGGATTCCGTCGGCCACGGACCACGGATCGCCGCCGCCCGGCCGCAGCCAGGTGCGGGACGACACCGGACGCGGCGCCGCCTGGTCCCGGGAGCCGTCGGCATCGGCGGCCGGTCCATCCGATCCGGACCGCCGTCGATCAAACTGCATGTCCACGATGGCGTCGGCCGGCGCCCGTCCGGCCACTTCTCCATAGACGAAAACGACGCGCTTCAGATTCTTGTGATAGATCGTTTTGTCATCGATCCGTTTTCGAAACCGTCCCAGTCCGCCGAGCTGGACGATCTGGCCGGAATCGCCGCGGATGTACAGCTCTTCCAGGTCGTCGATCGCGGAACGCTGCCACAAAGGAAGTCTCAGTTCCACACCCAGAGGTTCCACTTCACTGGGAAGATGCAGAACGGTCGCCTGCAGACCGTCCAGGACGAGCTGGACGGTGCGGGCGATGTTGTCCGTGGAAATTCCCGACAGAGCGGCCTTCGGTTTGTCCGTTTCGAACACCCACACGGTCTGGTCGTGTTCGGCACTGATGTCCACATCGACCACCCCCGGCTCCCGTTTCATCCGCTCGGCCACGACACGGGATGAAGCAATCAGGTGGTCGTACGGAGCGTCTTCCGGCCCGTAGACTTCGGCCGTGATGGTGGCCAGGACGGGAGGTCCGGGAGGCACTTCGACCAGTTTCACATTGGCTCCCAGCCTGTCGGCCAGTTCCGCCACGCTGCGGCGAATGCGCAGAATCAGCTCGTGCGACTGCTGGATGCGCTGTTCTTTGGCGATGAGATTCACGCGGATGTCCGCGACGTGAGGACCGCGGCGCAGGAAATAGTGGCGGACCATGCCGTTGAAGTCCATGGGAGACGCCGTGCCGGAGACGACCTGGAAATCCCGCACTTCCGCTTCTGCGGCAATGTGGCGGGCGATGCGTCGAGCCACCGCATCGGTGCGTTCCAGAGTGGTGCCTTCGGGCATGTCGATGACAATCTGGAATTCATTCTTGTTGTCGTACGGCAGCATTTTCAGCGGCACCAGCCGCAAAGCGGGAAGCATCATGGCTCCCGCCAGAAGCAGACCGGTTCCCCACAGAACCAGCCATCCCAGACGGCGGTGTTCCAGCAGAGGCGTCAGGATCCGGCGAAAAAACCGGTACAGCGGCCGCGTGGTCACATCGAACGGTTCCTCGTCATCCGGTCGTTCGATGATGTGTTTCAGAGCGACCATGGACAGCCAGGGAGTCAGCACAAAGGCCACCAGAGTCGACACGGAAACGGTCAGCGGCACGTTGAGGGCCATCGGGGCCATGTACGGTCCCATCATGCCGGTGATGAAGGCCAGCGGCAGAAAACTGGCGATGATGGCCAGCGTGGACAGAATCAGCGCGGGCCGGACTTCCTGAATCGCGTGCAGCACCGACCGCCGTGGCGGATAGCGCCGCAAAGTGAAGTAACGCGCCACGTTTTCCACGTCGGTGATCGGGTCGTCCACCAGCAGGCCCAGCGCCAGAATCAGAGCGAACATCGTGACCCGATTGATCGTGTAGCCGGCCAGAAGATTGACGAACAGTGTCAGGCTGTAGCAGACAGGAATTGCCAGAGCGATCACCAGAGCGGCTCTCCAGCCGAGAACAACGCCGATGAAACCGATAACCGTCAGCACGGCAACAGCCAGAGCTTCCACGAGTTCGTCGACCTTGTCATCGGCCGTTTCGCCGTAGTCACGTGTGATCCGATAGTGGATTCCGTCCGGAAACAGAGACTCCTGCAGTTCCGCCAGGCGTTCATGCACTCCCTGAGCGACCCATACGGCATTCGTGCCCCGGCGTTTGGCCACAGCGATCTGGACGGCCGGATACAGTTCGTCCCGCGGCCAGGTGTCTTCGGCCGATCCGAATCCCATCCAGGTATACGTCTCCGCTTCCGCCGGACCATCAATGACTTCGGCCACGTCCTGAAGATAAACAGGACGGCTGTCGACAACGGTCACCACAAGCCGCCGCAGTTCTTCAGCATCCCGAATCGTGGTGCCGGCTTCGACGATGAAATGGGTTTCCTGCTGAGCGAACCCGCGGGATCGGCGGGTGACATTGCCGGCCTGCAGCGCCTGGGCGATCTGCAGAGGCGCCACCTGGCGGGCAGCCATCGCAGCCGGATCCAGCTCCACACGAATGCGACGCGGCCGTCCGCCGGTAATCCACACGCGATTGGTGTTGGGAATCGCCTGCAGTTCATACTGCACTTCTTCGGCCAGCCGCCGCAGTTCGTGGTCGCCGTACAGATCCGTCCGGTCTGACCACAGTGTGGCAATGACAATCGGGACATCGTCCACTTCAATCGGCTTGATGACCCATCCGGTCACATCAGGCGGAATCTGATCGGTGTTGGAATGGACCTTGTTGTACAGCTTAATGAGCGAATCTTCGCGGTCCTCGCCCACGTAGAAACGCACGGTCACCACCGCCTGACCGGGCCGGGACATGGAATAGACGTACTCAACGCCGTCGATCTGATACAGCAGCTTTTCCAGTCGGGACGTGACCTGCTGTTCCATTTCTTCCGCCGAAAGCCCCGGTGCGGAAATGATGACATCCGCCATGGGGACGACGATCTGCGGTTCTTCTTCCCGGGGTGTCAGCCACAGAGCGGCCGCTCCCAGAATGAAGGACACGATGGTCAGCAGAATCGCAATGTCGCCTCGCAGAAAAACGGCCACCACGCGTGTGAGCAGGCCGTCTGCTGCGTCCGGATCTGCTTCCGACCGCTGTTCTTCCGTGTTTCCGGTGTTCATCGAGCGTCTCCTTCGCTCGCCGGCTGTCTGCGAAGAACCACTCGTTCTCCCGCGGAAACACCGCTGAGCACCTCGACGCGGCCCGGCATTCCCAGGCGTCCCGTGCGGATCATCCGACGTTCCACGGTTCCGTCTTCAGAAACGACTTCGACGAATTCGAGCTGTCCGATCTTCTGAATGGCATCCGTGGCCAGACACAGGTGCCGCCGTTTCCCGGCCGGGATGAGCAGACGGCCAAACATGCCTTCATACAGGTCGTCGGCCCGGGGAATCGTGGCTTTGACCAGAAACGACCGGCTGGGAGCATCCGCCTGCGGCACGATCTGATCGATCACGGCATCGACTCGGCGATCCACCGCGTCGATGTAGACGTCCAGGTGATCCCCCGGTTTCAGACGCACAGCCAGATGTTCCAGAACAGGAGCTTCCAGGCGCAGCGAAGCGGCATCGTAAATCACCAGCAACGGCTGACCGGGGCGGGCTGTGTCACCGGGTTCTGCCAGCCGATCCACCACCCGTCCGGCCTTGGGAGCCCGGATTTCCGCCCACGACAGCACGACCGTTGCTTCCTGAACAGCCTGTTCCGCCCGTGCCTCTTCGGCCACAGCCACATCGCGGCGTGCCAGAGCGGCGTCGTATTCCGTCTGAGAAATCACATCGCGTTCTTTCAGCTTCCGGATTCGTTCGAAATCCGTTTCCGCCTGTTTTCGACTGGCTGTCGCAGCCAGCAGTGCCTGTTCCGCCTGATGCAGCCTCGCTTTCAGTTCGTCACTGTCCAGTTCGATCAGCAGATCGCCGGCGTTCACCAGATCGCCGGCCGCCACGTGGATCGCCCGAATCGTCGCCAGCACTTTCGCGGACACTTCCGTGCGGCTGGCCGCTCTGAGCGTTCCCACGGCCTCTTCCACGTAGTCTTTGGTCACTTCATGAACCACATCTGTCGGCTGATCGTCCACCGACGCGGGCGGCCGTTCGACGCGCCCCGGTTCCACCTTGTCCGTCAGAGCGCCGGACAGCCAGGCGATGATCAGAATCAAAGCCAGCAGGGCGCCGATCAGCGGCAGAACACGCCGAAAAACAACCTGAAACAACCGGGCAGTTCGGTTCATCGATTCGTCCATCCAGACATCATCCTGACAGCGCGTCTGACATTTTCTGACGTCCGACGAACGCATGTCAGAACATCCTGAGAAATTCCCGCTCGCAGGATATGATACGCCGATTCCGCCGTCACGACTTCCCGACAGAAGCCGCCGGCTTCAGAATGCCAGGAATGAATGGGTTTTCTCTCCGATTCCCATAAAGGAAGACTGGAAGCAGAATGGTCCTGGTCAGTACGAATCCGTCGCTCAATGAACCGATCAGCACCTACACGGAACACACGCCGGCTGAATGCGACCGCATCGTCCGTGAGGCGGCCACGGCGTTTTCCGAATGGAAATGCCGCCCGCCGGAACACCGCAGCGACTGCCTCAGGCGGCTGGCCGGTCTGCTGCGGACACATCGCGACACGATTGTGGCTCTGATCACAGCCGAAATGGGCAAACGGCTGGTCGAAGCGGTGGCGGAAGTCGACAAGAGTGCCGATGCGTGCACGTTTTTCGCCGAACATGGTCCCGAAATGCTGACCGATGAACCGGTGGCCACAGAAGCCCGGAAAAGCGGCATCTGCTATGAACCTCTGGGAGTCATCCTGGGAATCATGCCATGGAATTTTCCCGTCTGGCAGGTGATTCGGTATGCCGTCCCGGCGCTTCTGGCCGGAAACACAACGGTCCTCAAACATGCCAACAACGCCACCGGCTGCGCCCTGGCCCTGGAACGCCTGTTTCGAGAAGCCGGGTTTCCTGAAAACGCTCTGCGCGTTCTTGTGATCGATGTTCCGTTCGTGAAACAGGTCATCGGACACCCGCTGATCGCCGGAGTCACACTGACCGGCAGCCCACGGGCCGGACGAGCCGTTGCCGCAGCAGCCGGTGCAGCACTGAAGAAGACGGTCCTCGAGCTGGGCGGCAGCGATCCGTTTCTCATCCTGCACGATGCCGATCTCAACGCGGCCGCGGAGATGATCGTCGCATCCCGGCTGCTGGTGACCGGCCAGGTCTGCATTTCCCCGAAACGCGTCATCGTTCCCGCAGCCCGGTCACAGGAACTGATCGGACATCTGGAAGAGCGGATCCGGAGGACGCGAATGGGAGATCCGCTCGATTCGTCCACCACCTACGGTCCGATGGCCCGTACGGACCTGCGCGATGCAGTTCACCGGCAGGTGGAACAGTGCCGACAGCAGGGAGCCCGGGTGAACGTCGGTGGAAGCATCCCTCCGGAGCCAGGTGCCTGGTACCCCGCGACGCTGCTGACGGACATTCGTGCGGGGATGCCCGCCTGGGAAGAAGAGATTTTCGGACCGGTTGTCGCCGTCATCGATGCCGCAGACGAAGACGATGCAGTTCGTATCGCCAACAGTTCTCCGTACGGTCTGGGAGCGGTCGTGTTCAGTGACGATCCGGAGCAGGCCGAACAGGTCGCTCGCAGGATCCGCGCCGGATGCTGTTTCGTCAACACACCCGTCCGATCGGATCCGCGTCTGCCTTTCGGTGGAGTCGGACTGTCAGGGTATGGCCGGGAACTGGGCGCACAGGGGCTGCGCGAATTCACCAATGTCAAAACGATCTATGTGGCCTGATCCTGGCAGCGGGCGGGATCCCGCACATCAGCAGCGGATCCTGCAGGCCGAAATTGTTCGGCAGCCGATTCTCGCCCGAAACGGCCTGCCGGAGAACACGGCGCGCCGACCGGCTGGACAGTCCGTCGTGGACCGTCACAATCTGAACGGCCCGTTGCCGATCGGATGAATTCCTGACTGATGCGGAATCCGGAAGATGACATCCTTTTTTCAGACACCTCCGCGGCTGCAAAATGCCTACACGAGCGATTCCGTTCTGAAATCCGTTCTGAAGCGGCGGCTGCCACCGGACGTGCTGGAGGCGATCGAGCCGGGACTGATGTCTCTGGGAGACCGGACCGTCACGGAGATGCCTTCTCTGGCGGCCGCTGCCGAATCTCAACCGCCCGTTCACGTTCCGTTCGATCCGTGGGGCCGCCGCATCGACGAGATCCAGGTATCCGACGCCTGGAAACAGATGCACCGCATCGCTGCCGAAGAAGGAATCGTCGCCACTGCCTACGAACGGGCGCATGGTCCGTATTCCCGGATCCATCAGCTTGTGCGTCTGTATCTGTATCATCCATCGAGTGCCATTTATTCCTGTCCTCTGGCAATGACCGACGGCGCAGCCCGTGTTCTGGAACTGCTGGGACCGCAGGATCTTCAGGAACGTGCATTTTCCCGGCTGATCAGCCGCGATCCGCAGGAATTCTGGACAAGCGGGCAGTGGATGACCGAACGCACGGGAGGTTCCGACGTGGGAAAAAGTCTCACCCGGGCGGAACCGGGCGATCGAGACGGGATCTGGCGTCTGTACGGAAACAAATGGTTCACGTCCGCGGTGACTTCCGACATGACGCTCACCCTGGCCCGTATGGATGACCGGATCCCCGGCACACGGGGGCTGTCGCTGTTCTACGTGGAACTCCGCCGGTCCGATGGAACACTCAACGGCATCCGCGTGCTGCGGCTCAAAGACAAGCTGGGGACGCGGGCCCTGCCGACGGCGGAACTGGATCTGGTCGGGACGGAAGCGCGTCTGTTGGGAGACCACGGACACGGACTGCGAAAAATCGCACCGCTGCTGAACATCACCCGCACGTACAATGCCGTGTGTGCCCTGGGGACGATGCGTCGAGGCATTGCGCTGGCCCGGGACTACGCCACGCGGCGCGAAGCCTTCGGGAAACGGCTGAGCGAACAGCCGCTGCACCTGGAAACGCTGGCCGCACTGCAGACCGAACTGGAAGCCGGCATGCAGCTCACCATGCGTCTGGCGGAACTGCTGGGACGGGAAGAATGCGGCGATGCCACCGATTCCGAGCAGGCTCTGCTGCGCATCCTCACACCGCTGGCCAAACTGTTCACCGGAAAGCAGGTCGTTCGGGTCTGTTCAGAAGTTCTGGAATGTTTTGGCGGAGCCGGGTACGTGGAAGACACGGGGCTGCCGCAGCTTCTTCGAGACGGCCAGGTTCTGCCGATCTGGGAAGGAACGACGAATATCCTGAGTCTGGATGTGCTGCGGGCCGGCGACCGGGAAGGCGCTCTGGGACCGCTTCTGGACGACTGCCGGCGGATGCTGTCGGAACTGACGCCGCGGTGCGAAGCACGGCATCTGGCCCCGGCACTGCGATCTGCCAGGGACGCTGTCGCACGGATCACAGAATTCGTGCGGCGGATTCCGGATCTGGACCCCGACCAGATCCATCTGGCAGCGCGGACGCTGGCTCTGGGACTGGCTTCCACGTATTCCGGGCTGCTGCTTCTGGACCAGGCGGTGTGGAGTCATGAGCATGAGACCAGCGCAGCCGCCGATCGCAGCACAGCAGCCCGCCGCTGGTGCCGCCGCCGCCTGTTCGAATTCGATGATGCGTCTTTGCAGGAACTGCCGGACACACAGCGACTGGCCATGACCGGCGACGGCTGAAGTGTCATTCCGGGACCTGCCTGTTTCTGCCCGGCCAGCACGCCGGAACATGTTGTCCTGCCACTGTTCGGATGCCGGGGCTGCAGCGCCGATGCCGTTCAGCAGCCGAACGAAAGGGACTTCCATCAGAACGATGCGCGTTCACGGAAATAGCCGCGGCGGAAACGACAGGCGGCATCCCTGCCGGGGCCGGTGGGGTACGCGGGCGCTGTCATGTCAGCCCCGTCGGCGCCGGATTTCCGTCGACGACACGTCCAGGCGAAACTTCGATTCCGGAAGTTCCACAAACAGCGGCCGGAACGCCCGATCAATGGTCAGATGCCTGCAGGTTCGGAACGCACCGGAGCCTTGCGCCGGATCCAGACGCCCGGCGACCAGAAAACGGACATGCTGTGCGCCAAAATACTCCAGAATGTCATCGCGTTTTCGCCGGTCTCCTCCGCAGTACCTGGGATCCAGAATCCGGCGGGCCGTGTCGAACCCGACGACGAACCAGCATCCGGGGAACAAAGCGGCCTTTTGAGTGAACAGGGCGGCCCGGGTGACCAGAACCGGCGCATCGAACGGCTGCTGAAGACGCTGCCGCGTCTGTTCCTCAGAAAGATCCGGTTTGTCCACATTGTGCCGGGACAGTTCGTACACAACCGGCCGTTTCAGAAACTCAGCCGCCGCCTGTCTCAGCCGCCGGTGTCCGTCGTGGATCGGATTGAACGATCCGGGCAGAATGGCAGAATCCATTCGATCCGGCGCAGGACCGTACTGGCCTCCGGACCACAGACAGACGGAATCCCGGTGATCGGAAGGAACGCCCATGGAACACTGACAAAACCGGACACGCTGCCGAAAGCGGGCGTGTTCGGCAAAGCCGAACACGCCCGACGAAAACCACCGCGAAACCAGACCGCTCAGCCAGCCACCTGCAGACACGGCAGGACACCGAACCATAAACGGAACGGATCGTATTTTGCCTGCAGAACGCCGGCCACCGTCAGGGCCTCAGTGAAAAGCCTTCACTCACCAGTCCATTCTCATCGCTGACGGAATACCCGCCGGACGGACCGAAATGACGGCTGACAGCTTCGAAGGGCGGAAGTGTGGTGAAATCGATCTGTTCGAAGATTTCATCCATCCCCGGAAACTGGCCGGCAGCCTCACCGCTTCGCAGCATCTCATACAGGGCCCGGTACTGTTCGGCCGTGCGCACGAAACTCACAGAAACCACTTCAGACGGGAAACGGGCGGTCACCCGATGGTAATCGTCTGATTCAGCCAGAGGCCGCAGATCGTCGTCTCCTCGGAGCACCTGTTCCATGATGCTGTTGCCGAAGGCCATCAGAAAATGGCCGTGGGCGACGGAAAAGCTGAAGGTCTGGATGGGGCCGGCGATTTCGTACAGCGTGAACCCTCGAAACTCGCGGACTTCCAGAGGAATCCCCGGCGTATCGGCAACGCGCCGCAGCGTGTCCTGGAAGGCATCGGGATTGTTGAGACCGAAAGCGAAGAGGAGGTCACTGGATCCGAAACTGGCTGCTGTCCGACCGGCGTAGCCGCCGGATACGATGTGGATCTGGCCATTGAGCTGATCGATGATGTCCTTCCTGATATGAATGCGAGGACCGGATTGTGCCGCCTGGTCGATCAGCCTGCCCAGAGTCCCGGCGCCCTGAAATCCATCCACAAGGGCTTCAACAGCCTCATAGGCTTCACGAATCTTCCATTTGATCGATGCGTACATGGACACATCGTCCGTGACCCAGTCCGGTGGCGTTGCGGAAACGGTGTCCAGCATGAACAACTGCATCAGGCTGCGGGGTGGCTGCTCGGCATACAGCATGGCCCGCTGAATGCTTTCCACTTCTCCTTCCGCAACGAATTCCCACACCGCTCCAATTCCCCGGATCTGATCGAAGCCCAGAAGAGGAAGCTGGGCTGCCGCCATGCCGGCGATCATCTGGGCTTCACCGAGTGACCCGGTGGACACCAGCGCTTTAAACAGACCGATCGGATCCAAATAGAAAACGGCGTCTGCCGATCCCGCCTCAGTTCTCAGACGTCCCAGAATCGTCGAATACGTCTCGTTGTTTCTCAGAGTTTCTTCCGCCGTTCCATCCCAGGCATTCAGCAGGGCTTCCATCACGTTGCGGCTGCTGCAGGCCACGAAGTGAGAATCGCGGATGAACCAGCCGAATTCCTGAATGAGGGGTGTCGGGACATCTCCTTCGACCGTGTACAGCGTGACCTCCGTGCCGTTGATGTCTTCGGTGGACATCGACAGCCGGCTGGCCTGACTGAGCGCCTCTTCTGCTTTCTCCAGCAGTGTGTCCACCTGCGCCTGAGATTCACCAAAGTCGACGTGGGCGATGAGTCCCAGCCGGTTGCCCGCGCGGCTGATCGACAGCGACAGTTCTCCGGACGAGATTTCCAGCAGTTCCGGCACAGAAACTCCCAGCGCATCTTCCACCTCGGCAAATCCTTCCGCCAGCAGCGCGTCGAATGCCCGCTGCAGTTCCTCCCGGAAATCGTCCATGGCGGGGTCCTGAATCGCCTGTCCCAGAGACGATTTCCAGAACTGTTCCTTCATTTTCGTCACGTCGCGAATCGACACGTGGAGGAACGTGTCCTTCGGCAGAACATCATCGCTCAGACCGGTGTCCTGAGCGGCAGCGGGAATCCCGGCTGACATCAACACCGCCAGCGGCAGCATCAATCGGGATGCAAAGAACGTTTTCATGGGCATTTCCTGAATGGAGATCAGAGTTCCGGCACCCGCCGCACGGCGAACACCACGTTTTTTTCACCTGTCGTCGTCTGTCACACTCAAAACACAGAAACAGCCGCCCGGCTGAGCCGGTTGAACCGAGCCGGACTCAGCCGGCCAGCGGGAGCCAACGCTGCCGCAGCAGTCTTCTGAAATGACACATCCTCACCAGAACACGCATTTCGTCCATCTGCCCCGGTCTCCCTTCAATCGGACCAGCGGCCCGGGGCGAACGGCATCGAATGAGTGCATCGAACACGATGTCTGAGAAAGCCTCGGCAGCATAGCAGACTCCGTCGGCACCGGCAGCCAGGGACACCGGCAGCGTTCTGCTGAAGGAAATCCGAACCAGTTCGCGGAAGCGGACAAAATCCTGGCAGAAAAGCGGAATTTTCCGCAACCTGTTTAGAATTCGAGGTTTCCGTGGTTCCGAAGCTCTGACTGTCTGTCAAATGGCCAGAAAATTCCGCAGCAGATCGTGTCCCTGGCCGGTCAGAAAGCTTTCCGGGTGGAACTGGACACCATGAACCGGAAATTCGCGGTGCTGAAGCCCCATCACCTCGAAGCCGTATTCCGGTTCGTTCACCCAGGCCGTCACGATCAGGCAGTCGGGAACCGATTCCCGCGGCACGATGAGACTGTGGTAGCGTGTGGCTTCGAAGGGATTCGGCAGATTCTGAAACACGCCCGTTTCGTTGTGCTCGATCCACGACGTTTTGCCGTGCATCAGACGTCCGGCCCGCGTGACCTGGGCACCGTATACGTCGGCCAGACACTGATGTCCCAGGCAGACTCCCAGGACAGGCACCTCCGGACCGAACCGGCGGATCACGTCACGCGACAGACCGGCTTCTGCGGGAGTGCAGGGTCCCGGAGAAATGATGATGCGATCGGGCTTCAGTTCCGCGATTTCGTCCAGAGTGATCTGGTCGTTGCGTTCGACGCGGATTTCCAGCGTGTCATCGATTTCCCCGAGTCTCTGGACGAGGTTGTAGGTGAACGAATCGTAGTTATCGAGCAGAAAAATCATCGGATCCATTCCGTTCCGGGCGGACACACCGGCGGTCAGAACGCTGCGATCGCCGCCGCACTTTATCGAGGACACCGGTGGTTTTGAAGCAGATGATTCCACGTTCCTTCCGACGGCCGACCGATCGGTCTCCCGCAGCGATCCGCGGGCCTGGCGGAAGATCTTCCTTTTTGCCGATGACGCATCCGTTCGATCAGTTCCGTTCTTCATCGACAGCTCAGTTCTGCACCCACAACAGCACAGCCAGCAGCAGAAGCAGAGCCGCGGCCATGTCCTGGCCGGTCAGGCGATCCGATCGCCCCGACCGCTGCAGGAACTGCAGAAGAGCCCCCGTGGGACAGCCCCAGCGGCAGTAGGCCATCGGTGTCAGCAGCGACGCAGCGATTCCTGCCACAGCCACGCCAATCGTCGCTCCTCCGGCCACCTGAACGACCCAGGCATCGAACGGTTCGATATCCACCAGACTGAACGGTTTCACCCTGTCCGGATCGATCATCGCCACCACCACGACAACGATCAGCAGACTCAAGGGCAGCAGCCGCAGCAGCCGCCTCCCGCGGCCCGTCACCCGGACCTGCCATGGCAGGCGTCCCCGTACCAGACGCTGAACGGCTCCATGAGGACACAGATGGTGGCAATAGATGTTGCGCCCGCCGAAAAGAGGAACAAGGACCGCGGCTGCAGTGAGACACACCAGGCCGAAGGCCGATCGCCAGGGGATACCCGACTGAGCCCAGCCTGCCAGAAGAGCCTGAGACAACAGGTCGCCGTTGATCAGTCCCAGATATCCGATCAGCACGGCCTGCCACAGAAGACGCACGCCCCGACGTGTCCGAAGCGATGTCAGACCGATCAGCAGGCCGACCACCGTGACTGCAGCCGTTCCGG
>WFTL01000057.1 GCA_015485495.1 Planctomycetaceae bacterium | reverse complement strand
GTTGCTTCAGCCGATCGCTGCCCTTGCGGTCGTCTTCATTGCTGTTTCCTTTCGCGAAAAAACCGATTCGCATCAGTGGATCATCATGGCGGCGGTCAGGGAGATCGTGCAGGAATGCGTCCGATACGCCACTGTGCACCACCGTGATCCGTTCGGCCGGGACACCCCGCTGCTGCAGCTTCTGCTTCCATTCCGAAGCCCCCGTCACGATGTGTTCCGCACGGCGAAGCACATCTGCGTACTGATCCGCCTGAGTCCAGTGATGCACGGTCGTGATGTGAACCCGGGAACGCAGCATCTGCCCGCGTTCGAACGCATGCGGCAGCAGCGTGTGCACGATGTCGCAGGTGCCACGGTCGGACGCGGCGAATTCCGCGTCGATTTCCACGGCCGCCACGGCATCCACATCGAATTGATCTTCACACAACTGCCGAATCTGTTCTGCCCATGTTCCCAGAATCCAGTCCGGATAGTCGCAGACGACCAGAAGCCGCCAGCGCCGTTTTCGGGCCAGCACCGTGGTGCTTTTGGGAAACAGGCGATTCCCAATGCGATTCACAGGAGTGGCCGCCACTTTTCCGCTGATTGTATGTGCCCAGGTCGTCAGTCGACCGGGCGGACGAAACACGCCCATGCGGTGATCGATGCGGAACGGAGCCAGCAGACTCCACATGAAGGCCCAGCGGAATCCGGTGCCGCGGCAGTGGAAACAGTCGAATCCGCTGTTTCTCAGAAGATCCAGCAGTCCATCAGGAGGAAACACGTTCACGTGTTCGCATTTATCGAACCAGTCCGGATCGAACCAGCGAAAGACACGTTCCGAACGGGCATGCGGGACCGACAGGGCCAGCACACCTTCCGCTTTCAGAACGCGTCGGAATTCCCGGACGGTATGAACGTATTCTTCGATGTGTTCCAGAACTTCGCGACACACGACCAGATCGAACGATGCGTCGTTGAATGGCCAGTGAGCCGAATTGGCGTCGAGCGGATGAAAGCGAAACTGTTTTTTCTGAGATTCCGAAAGAGAAGCTTCGAACCGCGGTCCGCTTTCCGGATCGATGTCCACAGCCGTGACGTGCAGTCCCGCCTGCAGCAGTTCGCGGGAGATATGGCCGCTGCCCAGACCGAAATCCAGGGCCTTCATTTCGGGCCTCAGTTCCAGTCCGTTCAGCAGGTGGTCATCGTTCATTCCCAGTGTCCGCCTCGTTCTGCAATGATCAGCGCATCGGCCCAGTCGGGGTTTCCGTACGAACGTCGGGCGGCCATTCGATCTGTTTCCTGAACCCACTGCCACGGACCGGTTCGAATCAGAAAATACCAGTGTACGCGGTCTGTTTCGGCGCGGCCGGAAAACACATAATCGTCGACGGCCGGATTCCATCCGGCCGGCAGAGTGACCAGAAAATCGGCCGCTTCCCGGAACAGTTTTTCCAGAGCATGCACGGCTGTGTGCTGTTCATCGGCTGCCAGACTGTAATCGCCTGTGCCGATGTGTTCGAAAGTGGAAATGCTGAGAACCTGCGCTCCCTGCAGATCCACATCGAACACCGATTCCCTCCGGGTTACCAGATGATGCGGGTCGGCCGGATCGATGATCGTCTCCACGCGACGGGGCCAGTACCACGGCGTGACAGCTCCGATTTCCACAACCTTCCGGGAATCACGATGCTGCAGCCAGTCGTCCGCCAGTGCCAGTTCCACGATGCGTTCCGTACAGCGGTGGGGCGGCCAGCCGGCATTGAAACGGTGGAAAAAGTAGGGATGTGTTTTCGATTCCAGGCAGAACGTCAGTTCCGTGGAATCGGAATTCCACGCCGGACCGGCCGTGTTTCGTCTTCTGAAAGACCGCATCAGGCGATCGTCTCCTCATCTGTCTGCCATCGAGAGTGCGCCACACAGACGCCCGCATGAAATCCGGTGCGATCGTGCCCGAACGGAGCGTCGATGACTTCGAACGTGGCCGCATGTTCCACGACATCGATGTCGCGGGCTCCGTGTTCGTTCAGGATGACGGTGGCCGAATAACGCCCGGGAGGCAGCGGCAGCTGATCGATCGTGCAGTGGACCTGGCCGCGGCGGCCCAGTCGGAGTCGCTCCGGATTCTGATTCGAATTCACACTCAGAACCCGTTCTCCGGACAGCGTGTTGATCCCGATGCCGATCACCGGAGCGGAAGGTTCTTCGGGAGTCTCATATTCCACGGTGAATCGGACGGCCCCGCCCAGAGGAACCATCTGCGGGTGGCCGGCCCCGTCCACCGCACGCACGGCCGCACTGCGGATGGCACCGTGGAACTCCGCCTTCTGTTCCGACAGAAGCTGCGTGTATCGGGCCACGACATCGGCAGGCGAACCGCAGGCGGCGATTTCTCCCTGGACCAGCAGACAGCAGCGGGACGCCAGCGAGGTGATAGTGGACAGGTTGTGGCTGACCAGCAGAATCGTGCGGCCTTCCTGGCCGATGTCTTCCATGCGGGAGATGCAGGCCTTCTGGAATTCGAAATCGCCGACGGCCAGCACTTCGTCCACAATGAGGATTTCGCAGCGAAGATGGGCAGCCACGGCAAACCCCAGCCGGACCAGCATCCCGCTGCTGTAACGTTTGACGGGCGTGTCCAGGTACCGGCTGCAGCCGCTGAAATCGGCGATGTCGTCGAGCTGTTCGGTGATTTCCCGGCGCTTCATGCCCAGGATGGCTCCGTTCAGATAGATGTTTTCGCGTCCCGTCAGTTCCGGATGAAATCCCGTCCCGACTTCCAGCAGGCTGGCGATCCGTCCCCGCGTCCGTATGACACCTCGTGTCGGAGCCGTGATTTTCGACAGGATTTTCAGCAGCGTGCTTTTTCCGGCGCCGTTCCGCCCGATGATCCCCAGAATCTCTCCCTGCTGCACATCCAGGCAGATGTCCTTCAGAGCCCAGACATACTCGCGGTCTGCTTCAGTGCTGTTCCGTCCGGACGTTCGATCATTGATCTGTCCCACCACAGAATACGGATCTTCTTTCCCCCGAATGCGGTGCCACCACCGATTGAGATCATGGGACAGCGTCCCCGTGCCGACCGTTCCCAGCCGGTACAGTTTGGACAGGTTTTCGAACTGAATGACGGTCGTCACCTGGAGAACTTCTGTATTTCCGAACAGCAGGTCAGTCAGACGGTGTCCATGAATGTGCGTTCCGTGCGATTGAACACGATGATTCCCGCAAACAGTGTTGCTGCCGTAAACAGACTTGTGTACAGCAGGCCGCCGACCGACGGCAGTCCCGTTCCGGTGAATCCGAAGCGAAACCATTCCACCACATGGGCCACCGGATTCCACCACATCATCTGACGCCGCGATTCATTCAGAAGACTCATCGGATAGATGATGGGCGATGCGTACATCAGAAGCTGCACGGCGAACGTCAGCAGAAATCGCAGATCCCGGTACTTCGTTGTCAGCGATGTGAACAGGATTCCCAGTCCCAGTCCCAGTCCGGCCATCACGGCAACACACCAGATGCTCAGCACGGCCCACACGCCCGGCCGGACCGGACTGCCCGTGGCGGCGTACCAGATGAGAACACTCAGAAACAGTCCCATCTGGATGAAGAACCGAATGAGTCCGGATATCACGACGGACACCGGGACGACCAGACGGGGAAAATAGACCTTTCCGAAGATCGCCGCATTGTTCGTGAAGGTTCCGGCCGTCCGGTCGAAGACATCGGAAAAATAGTTCCAGATGGTGATTCCGCCCAGGTAGAACAGCGGCCCCGGAATACCGTCCGTGCTGATGCCGGCGATACCGCCGAACACCACACTGAACACGATGGTCGTCAGAATCGGCTGAATGAAATACCACAGCGGTCCCAGAATGGTCTGCTTGTAGACGGTCACGATGTCCCGCTTCACGAACAGCGCCAGCAGATCCCGGTAGTCCCACAGTTCCCGAAAATTGACGCGCAGCAGATGTTCCCGCGGGCGAATGATTTCGTCCCACTGGTCGGCGGCCGACGATGCCGCTGCCGGCTTCGACAGGGAGGCAGCTGCTGCAGTTGAAGGATCGGGCACGGCGTTTCGGTGTCGAAAAAACGGGAATCGGAAGACCGCAGTCCGCATTGATTCGGGCCTGCCGGCGGACGGTTTGCCCGTCACCACAGACCGCTTGACGCATTTTGTGCGCCCTCGTCCTCATTACGTCCTCTCTCCCGGCGGAATCGGGGAAACTCAGAAGAAATCCTCCCGGATTTTCCATGTGGAACACCGAACACAGCTCAGCGACCGGCTCGCCGGCTGCTGCCATTCTGCGGCTCCGGGCGTCGCCGTCCTGTCCCCGTCCTTTGCGGCCGTTTTCTGCAGATTTCCTGTAACACAGGCCGTTCCGGCCCGCATTCGCTGACAGAACCTCCCGAAAACCCGGAATTCTCCTGCCGACTCAACAGGTGCTGTCATGTCGAAACTTCTGTTCTGTCTTTCCGCGGCAACTCTGATGACGGCCGCTTCCGTCTGCACGGCTCAGGACGATGATTCTGGCGTGGCTCCCCAGAAAACTGATCCAGATGCTGCGAGAGTCTCAACAGCCCAATCGGGCAAGGAGACTGTCATGAAACGGAAACGCTACACACCGGAGCAGATCATCCGGAAGCTGCGGATTCGGATCTGGCCCTGAGGCTGCTTCAGCAGTCGGCCCGCACGAAGTTCGGTGCCTGGAGCATTGAACGCAGCCCGGAAGGGCAGTACCTGGTGATTTTCGTGTGCAAGATCGACGCCACGGCAACTCCCCGGGCTCTGAAAAGCACGATGGAATACGTGGCCCGTCTCTGCAGTCTGGCCCGGAAGGATCTGGCACCGGAATCCGAACAGGAAGATCCTCTGAACGTCCTGGCTTCCTGGCTGAACGACTGAGGTCTTTTTGACGGGACCATTTCCGAGCGGTGGTCGCAGCGGCGTTCTTCGGACACGTCTGCGGCCGCCGTTTTCGCTTTCTGTTGCCGGTGTTTTCTGCGGAATCTGCAGAAGTTTTCCGAATTCGGCCGGATTTCTGTAACAGCAGGTCTTCGGCGCCGCAGTTGAGGTGTGCCCGACAGACACTTCTCAACCCTTCGGATTCAAGGAACAGCCTCATGACATTCTCACGCAACACTCTGCTGGCAGCAGCCGTTCTTCTGACAATCGCCGCGGCTGCTCAGGATACTCAGGCCTGTGGACGATCTCGCGGTTACCGCGGAGGCTACCGCGGAGGCTATTATGTGCGACGGACGATCCCTGTGGCTCCTTATGCACCGGGTTACAGTTCTGTTGCCGGAACCCCCGCACCGCAGCCTCAGTTCGTTTCCCAGCCTCCTCAGCCCGGATTTCCTCAGCAGCCGGCCGTGGCTCCGTCACCCGCCGGCCCGACTGCTCCGATTCCGCAGACCGTTCCGAGTCAGACGGCACCTTCCGGAACGCAGCCGGCCGGATCCGTTCAGATGACGGCCCTGCAGGCTCTGGCCGGCACCCCGACTCAGCCATCGCGGACCGTTCAGCAGCCGGCACCGGCCGCCCCCGCGGCACCGGCCGCGCCGGCTGGCAGCCCCACGTCTCAGACGACTCTGGCAGGCAACTGGTCCGCTCAGGCCGGCAACGGGTCGAGCATTCGTCTGACGCTTCAGGCAGACGGACAGTTTGTCTGGGTGGCGACGAATCGTGCCGGAAAGACCAGCAGCTTTTCCGGGCGCTACACGGCCGGCAGCGGAACGCTGGCCCTGATCCGAAGCGGTGACAATCAGCGTCTGGAAGGCCGCATGACGATCAGTGGTCAGAACAGCTTCCGGTTTCAGGTTGCCGGAAAGAATGCGGCCGCCCTGGAATTCAGCCGAAACTGAGCATTCGTCTGAATGGTCCGAAATGCAGCACCCGCTCACGGAAGTGAGGCGGGTGCTGCCCGTGTGGGGGCCGGCAATGCGGGAACATTTCGTTTTCCGACGTCAGTCGCCGGTCCTCCGGACGTTCAGACAGCGGAGGAACTGCTGCGCTGCTGTTTTTCTTCGAGAATGCGGTCGAGGAATTCGAACACGCCGTCGCTGCCGGATTCCATGGATTCGAGTGCTCGTGACACCTCGGGATCGTCCCCTCGAATGCCGGCTTCCAGAAGATCGAAAACCTGTCGGGTCGCTTCGTGCACGTCGCTGTGCGGAGCTTCCAGACCACGGAAGGAGGGCATCTGAGCGAACGACGACTGACCATCGCCTTCATAATACCACTTGCCCAGACGGCAGTTGTGACAGTCGACGAAGTCGAAGGCCGGTTCACCATCCACCACACTCAGGTAGGTGTTGACCTTCCAGATGATGTGGTCCAGCTTGGCCAGACTCATGAAGATGCGGTCGTTGGAGGAACTCACCCGCCGTGTGGCATCCACGTTTTTCTCATTGGTTTCGTGAATCCGCTCGTTGAACTCGGCCACGGTCTGGCCGATCTGATTCGTGCGGTCATCCAGTCCGCGCATCCGTTCCGCAACGAGTTTCGAATTGGCCAGCATCTGTTCGATCGATTCCACGATGCGGGTGACGGCTTCCTGAGTCTGCTGAGACAGCGACTTGACTTCGCCGGCCACGACGGCAAATCCTTTGCCTGCTTCTCCGGCCCGGGCGGCTTCGATCGTGGCATTCAGGGCAAGCAGGTTCGTCTGCGAAGCGACGCTTTCAATCATGCCCACGACTTCGTGGATCCCCAGGAGCTGGCGATCGGTTTCTTCCACCAGGGCCCGCATTTCCGATACCGCCTGACTGAGCTGCAGGGTTTCTGAACGGATGGATTCCGATTCCGCAGACAGACGGGCACAGTTTTCTTCGATGCTGCGGCAGTTTTCGATGTTCTCCAGATTCACCGAGACGGATGCGGCCAGGTTGTTCTGAATGTTGGCCAGACCCTGCCGGAGCTGCACGTTTTCGCGTCTCAGAGTTTCCACCAGTCCGGAAACGGCCGAATCGGTGTCAGTGTGTGCCAGGTCGGGAGCAGTCGTCATGGAATCACCGCCTTTCAGAAGGATCTGGTTCAGCGGAATCCGTCATCGAACCGGCTGACCAGGAATTGCGGTGTTTTTTCTGACGCTGCTCTGCATCGGGAAGACTCCATCCGTCACAGGCGCTCCAGCCGGTCCGGCCGGAATGTTCGGACTAAATGTCGTGGCCTTCCGACCGATACCATTGCAGCGCGTCCTGGATCATGGTGGAGACATCGGAGATTCTGTAGCCCAGTTCCCGAACGGCTTTCGAACTGTCCATGTACTGGAATTTGCTCATGTATCGGGCCTGCCCGGGATTGATATCGGGATGCCGGTTCGTGACCAGGCTCCAGGTTTCCGCCAGGGCACCGTACAGCACCAGGGCCCATTCCGGCAGGGTGCGTTTCACCCGCGGAGCGTCAATGGCGTCGGCCATGAGGTCGAAGAATTCCCGCGTCGGCATATTGTGGCCGGCACAGATGTAGGCTTCTCCGCGGCGGCCTTTCGTCACGGCATCGACATGGGCTCTGGCCACATCGACGACGTGACAGAACGAACTTCCGCCGGGCGGGGCCCCCGGCAGTTTTCTGTCCTTCAGCAGGAAGAACACACTGCCGAGCTGCATGGTGAAATCGAACGGGCCGCACATGAATCCCGGGTAGATGAACACCACATCCAGATCCCGTTCCGCTTCGTACTGCCGCAGACGCCGCTCTCCTTCCAGTTTGGTTTCTCCGTAGTTGTAACCCATGTTGTCGAAGTTGAAGTGCCCGGTGTCTTCCGTAATCAGCCGCCGTTTCGGATCGTGTCCGAGCACATCCAGGGTGCTGGTGTGAATCATGCGCCGCACACCGTGTTTCAGACAGGCTTCCGCCACGTGGACCGGGCCGTCGACATTGATGCGGCGCTGCAGAGCGAACCGTTTTTTCCAGAAGGACGTGTCGCCGGCCACATGAATCACGACATCGCAGCCGGACACCAGATCGTCCACTTCTTCGGGATTCGTGATGTCGGCCAGACGGATTTCCACCGGAAGCGGTTCCAGGTATTTCGTGACCGATCCATGGTGTCCGGAAGCCCGGACGTCGCAGCCGTCCGCGACCAGTTCCCGAACCACGTTCGTTCCCAGAAACCCGGTGGCTCCCGTGACCAGATACTTCATGACCGATCTGCTCCCGGCAGGCCCAGTTGTTTTTTCACCCGGGCCAGCACCTTCAGATACGTGTCCACTTCGACGTAATTCGCGTGGCGCATCGAATCGATGTACCGGTGGCCGCCCTTCAGATCGGGACGGTCGTGCGATTTCAGTTCGGCCAGCTTTCGCGCCACCGGTGAATCCGGAGCGGCCGTGGCATCGGCCACAATCAGCTCTGCCATGGCATCAAAGTTCGAATACGCGGCGGACGCGAATTCCACAAACCCCAGCACGGCCAGCCGCGGATGATTGCGGGCAAACATGCCCAGATACAGATCCGGGCGGCCGCCACGGGTTTCCAGAGTGCCTTCATCCAGAAACGGACAGGCATGGTGGTACCCGGTGGCCGTGATGATCAGATCGATCTGTTCGCGGCGACCGTCCGTGAACACGACGCTGTCGCCATCGAGCCGTTCCACGTCGGGAACGGCAATGCAGTCGCCGTGACTCAGATAATGCAGAATCTGTGTGTTGAGGATGGGATGGGATTCGAACAGACGGTGATCGGGCTTCGGCAGGCCGTAGCGGCGCAGGTCTCCGTTCACCAGCCGCAGCAGCAGTCCCAGAATCCGGACCTGCAGCCAGTGTGGCAGACGAGGACCTTCTTTGGCGAACACATCGGCCGGCTTGCCCATGAAATGTTTGGGAACGAAGTGATACCCGCGCCGCAGACTCAGAAAGGCCTGGTCGGCCGTGAAAGCCGCGTCGCAGGCGATGTCCACTCCCGAATTTCCGGCTCCCACCACCAGCACCCGTCTGCCCCGGAATTCCGACGGATCCCGATAGGTGACCGAATGACGAATGTCTCCGTGAAACGTACCCGGCCAGGACACCGTGTTGGGAATCCACGTGACACCGCTGGCGCAGACAAGGTACCGGCAGTGCCGCGCGGATCCGTCATCCAGATTCAGAATCCAGCTTCCGTCATCTGTCGGGCGGGCATGCACGACGGACGTGCTGAACGTCACGTGCCGCCGCAGATCGAAATGGTCGGCAAACGACCGAATGTAGGCCAGGATCTGCCTGTGATTCGGGTAGTCCGGGTAGTCATCCGGCATGGGAAACCCGGGAAACCCCGACAGAGTCCGGGAGGAGATGAAATGAGCCGACTCATACATCGGCGACCCGGGAAAATCGATGTCCCAGATGCCGCCCACATCCGGGTTCCGTTCGATGACTTCGAACCGGGCCGATGTCTCCTGCAGTCGCCGTGCCAGAGTCAGTCCCGACGGACCCGCACCGATGACCGCTACGTCCAGTATGGGCTCCTGTGTCACGAATGGGTCCTCCCCTTATCCCCTGCGGCGCCGCTTCTTCTGTCTGCGGAAGACCATAGCCGGACGGAAACGCAGCGGCAATTCATTGGCAGCCCGCTGTGAGCATACAGAACGTACCCACGGAACTCCGGACGAACCATTCTGCAGTCGCCGGCATCACCCGGCAGAATGCATCGGCGCTCACAAAACCGGAAAAAGTTCCGGTACCTGCGGCAGTTGAGCGGGTTTACTGGTCAGCGAGCGGATTTCGAGACCATTTCCAGACAGGCGATGCCGCCGGGGACATCCCGCGGAGTCCGTCGTGCGTTTGTTGTGACTGGACCGAACACAGACCGAATACAGGAATCTGCAGGATTCACGCATGAAATCCACGCTTCTTGCCACCATTGTCACTCTGACCCTTCTTTGCAGCGTGTGGCTGTCGATGCCTCCGCTGGCCGCTGACGGAAAGGGGGGACGTCGGGCCGTTCGCCCTGTTCGCCATCGGGACATTGCCTACGGAACACACAGGAGCCAGCGGCTGGACATCTACGTGCCGCCCGGAACCGGTCCGTTTCCCGTGATGGTGTACATACACGGCGGCGGCTGGCAGATCGGCGACAAGCGAGGTGTTCAGAAAAAACCGGCCTATTTTTCCGAGCAGGGATGGGTGTTCGTCAGCATCAACTATCGCCTTCTGCCGGAAGGCCGCCATCCGGCCAACGTGTCGGATGTGGCAGCGGCCATCGCCTGGGTGCATGATCACATCCGCCGTTACGGAGGCGATCCGGACGCTCTGTTCATCATGGGACATTCCGCGGGAGCCCACCTGGCCGGACTGGTGGCGACGGATGAACGGTATCTGAAACAGGCCGGAAAATCGCTTTCCGTGATTCGTGGTGTCGTCGCGCTGGATACGCAGGCGTGGGACATTCCGGAGCTGATCGATCGTCCCTCACCCGCGCCGACCTACGTGCGGGTGTTCGGCGACGATCCGGACGTTCAGCGGGATGCTTCGCCCATCACTCATGTTGCGGCCGACCGGGACATTCCGCCGTTTCTGATCTGCTACACACGGGGAATGCGCCGAACCACGAACCCGCGGCGGCGGCAGCAGGCAGAAGCCTTCGCCGCGGCACTGAGAAAGGCGGGCGTCGAAGCCCGGACGGTTGACGCGACCGATCGAAACCACGGAGACATCAACCGCCGTCTGGGTTCTCCTGATGATGAGCGCGTGACCGGGGCGATGCAGATGTTTCTGGATGCCCTGCTGGAACAATCGCCGAACGACAGATCCTCAGACAATTCCTGATCGCAGTCCGGCACCCGCAGCGGCCGCCGACACGAACGGTGTCGGGCAACGCAGCAGGCAGCATCGCGGATTCTGTCAGATCGATTCCGACCACCAGGACGGTTCCGTGAACACGTCGGCGACGGGCACCGCAAAATCCGGCAGCACCTCACCGCCGCTGAGTGTCTGTCGTTCTCCCAGGACCAGCGTATGACGTCCCCGCTGCAGAACCTGGATCTCGCGTTTGAACGGATCCGGAATCCAGACGATCTGGATGCCGTGCTTCAGATACATGAGCGTCCGTTCCCGCATGAGCTGCCGGCGGTCGGCGGTGGAAGCGATATCGACGACCAGACGGGGACGCAGCGTGGCAATGAGAAGGTCCGACTGCCCGAAACGGGTTCCCTGATCGAAGAAACTCATGGAAGGGAACAACACGGTGTCGGGGCCGGTTTTTACCCGCAGGCCGATGTCGAATGCCGCATATCCGCTGTCTGCCTCTTCACGGCCGCGGAACCAGTCCGCCAGAGCCCGCGACAGGTTGAAGACCACCGTGCCGTGGTCTTCTTCGGGAGTACTCAGCAGATGAAGGCGGCCGGAATGAAGCTCATGCCACCGCCCTCCTTCGGGCAGGGTATGCCGTGACGCGGCGAATTCGTCGGCCGTCATCAAAGCGGAGATCATGAACGCGTCTCCGAAATCGGGCAGTGAAAGACCGAAAGACGAGGGTCCGTTTATTCGGATTTCCCCCGGCGGAACGGTTTCCGGATCCGGACCGAACTGGAGGTCTGGCAATTGACGGATTCCGGCTCGACCCGAATTATATGGCGAGACGACAGGAAGAAGGAACCTGACAGGGAGAGGCCCGGAGAGATTTTCATGTTCACTGTTCGCCTGAACGGTCTGATTCTGCTGAGTGCTTTTCTGGCGGCCGGTTCTTCGGCGGACGCACAGCTGTTCGGATCGACCAGCCTGAATCCCAACCGCAAATCGGCCGTCGATGCCCTGAAGGAGGCGCGGGAAGCGCGTCAGAACGGTCAGTCGAGGGCAGGAACGTTCGTCGGTGCCGGAGCAGGCGGACAGACGCGATTTGTGGGGTCCGCTCAGGTTCCCTCCGACGGGTCCACGGTCACGTCCAGTGCCGTCGCCGGGCTGACCGAACAGGAGCTTCCTGAACTGAATGTGCCACGAACGCGGCGCACGTCCGGCATCTATGACGAACGCCTGACCATCGCCTTCGACTACGAACGCCGTACCCCCGTGCCCCGTTCCCGGCCTCCCGGACGCAACAGTGCTCTGAAGCACCTGTTCGGCGATCATCCGATCTCCGTGCAGGTGGAACCGGACAGGCACACGGCCCGACTCACGGGGACGGTGGCATCAGCGGAGCTGCGGCGAATCGCCGAGCTGATCGTGCTCTTTGAGCCCGGAATCGATCGCGTAGTGAACGAGCTGACAGTGGCGTCGTCGCATTCCGACTGAGAGACTCTTCAGGGAGCTCGCCGGGCAGTTCCTCTCCGGACTTTTCGGCGCCCGGCCGGTCTGCTTCCTGGAACTCTGAAGAACCAGCCGGACGATCTTCCGAAGCTTCATTCTGAAGACCGGTCGTATCGGAAACGGCTTCGTCCGCATCGAACGGCCCGTCCCCGTCTCCATCCGCAGTCTCCGGAACCGGTTCCGCCGGATCGAATGCGGAATCGGAATCGGACGTCAGTTCTCCGAACAGGTCGTCGGCTGACAGCACACGTTTCGGCAGGCGCTGATTGCGTTCGACGAATCCCGGTGTCAGAGGGATCTCCGTGGTGCGAAGTGACGACACTGATTCATCCGCCCGTTGAGCCGATTCGGCAGGCCGTTCGTAAGACGTCTGCCGGATCGGCTGGCGCTGTTCCGTGGCAGGAGAACCGGAATGCTCGCCTGCCTGGGAATCGTCCGCTGCCGACTCGTCGATTTTGCTGCGGCGCGTGTTCTGCCGGCGGTCCGGTGGTTCCGGCATGGGAATGCGGCCGGGCAGAATCACACGGGAAGGTGTGGTGGAAATGTCAGATCCGTCGCGGCCCACGAAGCGAGCCACGACCGTCAGCTCCACCCGGTCACCGCCGGCCGGTCCCCAGGGCAGCCAGAAACTGTACGAATGTCCGACGCGTGAACGGCTGTAATGTTTCTGAAGCTGATCGGCCCGAAACACGTATTCGCGATCCGGCTGCCGCTGCCGAACAGGGGCCGAATCGTTCCACACGTAGACTTTCAACGTTCCGTCCACCCGAACAGCTTCTTTCCCTTCTTCCGTGTAGAACATGATGCGTCCGCCGCAGCCGCGGATCGGAGGTTTTCCGGCTGTATGCAGGACCGTGTCGGTCCACAGCGGGATCATCAGTTCGGGAGTTGTGAATTCCGGATCGGATTCGAACATCCCGCGAACATCCGCTGCGTCGGTATCGAACAGCGCACATCCGGACGCAGCACCTGCCAGGCCGGCTGCCAGCAGGATCAGAGCCGGAAGTCGCAGGCGACCGGGCCGACCGACTGACATCACTGTTTTCTCCTGCCGAAACGGAACCAGTTGCGTCGACGCTGTTTTCCGGTGGTCCTGGAGGGCGTATCCGGCGCAGCGCGGAGATCATTGCCGCCGGATGTTCCGGACGACGATTCCTTTTCTCCGGTTTCTTCGGCGGTCTCCATTTTCACCGGAACCAGCACCGATTCCTCCCCGGCCGACGAAAGCGGCTGCGGTTCCTGCTGCTGCGGCAGGGATTCGCCTTCCTGGGGCAGCATGAACGGAGGCGGTTCGCTGGAGCTTTCCGGAACGTCCGGGACATCGGCGGGAGGCCGGGGGACTGCGGGCGTGTCATCCGGATAAATCACTTCGACACCATGCTGATCCTGCACCTGACAGGCAGCCGAACCGGAATCCAGGAACTCGAAGATGTCCGAAGACACCCACGACATGCGGGCCATTTCCACCTGTTTCTGGTATTCCGCATCTTCCTGTCCGAGGATGACGTGCGGCGTCAGAATGATGAGCAGTTCAGTACGCTGATTTCGGTACATGTCGTAACGGAAGAATTTTCCCAGCACCGGCAGATCGCCGAGCCAGGGAACCTTTCTCTGATCGGTGACATTGGATGTCGTGATGAGTCCGCCGATGACCACCGTCTGTCCGCTGGCCGCACTGACGGTGGTCCGCGTGGTGGTGATATTGACGCGGGGCGATCGCACCACGGTCCCGTCGGTCGAAACGAAAACCGGAATGCCTTCGGCTTCCGGACCGACTTCCGATTTGGTGGCATCGACTTCCATAACAACGGTGCCGTCGGGATTGATTCGGGGAATCACGCCCAGCAGCAGTCCGACTTCCGTGTCTTCCAGAGAATTGATCTGGCCCAGCTGGTTCACCTGACTGCTGGAAATCCGCGGTACGCTTTCGCCCACCTGAATGAACGCTTCGGTGTTGTCCAGCGTCATGATCTGCGGACGGCTGAGGATTTCCATACTGCCGCTGCGGTCCAGAGCCCGCAGCAGCACGCTCACGTTTTCGCTGCTGGCCGAAAGCACCAGACCCCCATAGCCGAGATCAGCGTTGGTCCGTCCCACATTGAAGTGGGACAGGCCCTGTCCGGCCACATTTCCGGCAGTCGCCAGAGAACGATTGCTGCCGCTGTTTCCCAGCGGGTTGTTGTTGAAATTGAATCCCGGCGTGTTGCTCGCGGCAATGATGTTGTCCTGTGTGGTCGTGACGATGCCCGTCGGTGTGCTGACCGAGCTGGTTGTCGTGGTGGTGATCAGGTCTCCCAGCAGACTGCGATCGAACAGAAGACTGTCCTGGATGCCCAGTTCCACACCGACTTCATGAAACGTGTCCAGATCGACTTCGGCCAGAATCACCTGAATCATCACCTGCGGCGGCTTCGAATCGAGATCCTGAACGAGTTCCATGATGCGATCGAAAAACCGGGGCGTGGCACTGATGATGAGCTGGTTGCGGGTCGTTTCTGCAACGACAACGACTTCCTGCTGGATCTGTTCGAATGGATTCATCCGGCCCGGCGCGGCCTGGTGAACCACACGTTCACTCCGCAGGTATTCATTGACCGCATCGGCAATGGCATCCGCCGGTGAATTGCGCGGGTGATACACATCGGTGACGCGTTCCTGCGATGCGACTCCGTCCAGCCGGACCAGCAGGGCTTCCATCACCTGCAGATCGGCCTGTGTTCCGGTAGCGATGATCGTGTTGGTTCGCACATCGACCGAAAAACGCACGGGGACCAGCGACGATTCGCCTTCGGCAGTTGCCAGCGGCGGAACGCCGGATCCCACGGCGGTTGCCGGGAACAGGCTGCGCAGTACGCTGACCAGGTCACTGGCATTGCCGTTGGAAATTTCGAACACCTTGATGACCGCAGAAGCAGCGGGAGACCGGTCCAGTTCTTCAATGAGCCGTTCGACCAGCGACAGACTTTTTTCCGGCCCCGTGATGAACAGCGTATTCAGTCGGGGATTGGGAACGATCTTCACACCGTTGAGGATTCCGGAAGCCACGATTTCCCGGCCGTCCGGCTGCACGAGCAGCAGGTCGAGTTCTGCTGAGCGACGACCGTCCCCACCGCCGGCCGCCGCCGTAATCGCGGCGGTGACCATTGCGGCCACGTCTTCGGCCAGAGCGTTTTTCAGGCGGACGATGCGCCCTTTGCTGGTCGTTCCCGACGACTCCGCATCCAGATGTTCGATAAGGCGTTCGATTTCCGCCATATCGCGCGGCGCCGCGTATACGATGAGACTGTTCGTTCGGGGGCTGGCCGTGACGGAAGCCTGAGGTGCCAGGCCGCCTCGGCGGCTCAAAGCATTCTGCAGCGGTCCCAGAATTTCCGACGGTCCGGTGTTTTTCAGAGTGAAAATGCGCAGGCCCTGATCGGGTGTGACGGGCTGATCCAGTTTCTCGATGAGATCCTTCGCTGCCGCCACGGCCTCTCCCCAGCCGATCAGCAGCAGCGCGTTCGGTTTTTCCACCGGAGTGATCCCGACGCGGCCCTGAAGAGGTTCGGTCAGAGCATTGAGAATCGTGTCGATGAAGGAATCCAGAGTCGTGCTGTCGACGTTCTTCAGATGAACGATTTCCACTTCCGGCCGGGCCTCGTCACTCAGCCGCTCGATCTCCCGAATGATGCGTATCAGTTCTTCGACATCCGCATCCTTCCCCTGCACGGCAAGGACATCCAGGCCGGGAAACGGCTGAACCGACACTCCGGACAGGGGCGGACGCAGCTCGTCTTCCGCGTCCGATGCCGCATCGTCCGCTGCACCACCGGGATCCGCTTCGGAGTTCCGGGGCGCATCGGCCGTGTCCGCGGCAGCCGGAACATCGGCTGCCGCCGGAGCGGTCTGCTGAAATCCGACAGGACGAATGGCGCCGCGATGCCGAACCGCACTCTGTGTGTTGTCTTCCGGCGAGGACTTCGGAGACCGGCGCGCCGCCGACCGCCACAGACGAAGGGCCCGGTCCAGAACATCGGGACGCACGTTCTTCAGAGACACGAAACGGACGGATGCCGTTCTGTCAGGAGCCTGAGACCGTTCGAGCCACCGGATCAGCGAAACCAGCGAATCCACCGCATCGGGCCGGCCGGAAACCGTGCAGGCCTGTGCACCGGAATCGAAGGAGAGAATCACCGGCCCCGTTTCATCAACCGTGCACTTCAGTCTGCCGTCCGGAAGAACATCCACTTTCTGTTTCAGCAGACGTCGGATGGCGCGGCGGCACTGTTCGACAGTGATGTGACGAAGAGAATGCACCCGACGCACCCGGGCAGGGGAATTTTTCTTCACGCCGGACCGATCCAGGGACATCGCTGTTTCTGAAGAGACCGCTTCCGCAGGCGCGGAGGCCCCGTGATCCGGTCTGACCGCGGGTCTCCAGGAAGAAACCGGCCGGTCCGCCGAAGACAGCATTCGGGTGATGCGGGTGTGATCTTCCGGCGCAGCCAGGATCCACAGCAGACGGGAAGTTTCGTCGACAGATACGCGGACGCGGTCGCCCAGCAGATCGATGACCCGCTGTCTGACAACAACAGGATCGGCGTCTCCCACGGAACAGGCCCGCAGGATGCGCCGTTCCTGTTCGTGTTCCGCGGGTGGTTTCGAAGGGCGATCGATCTGCCGAACAAGCTGTTCGGTCAGCCGTCGAACGGCCGCAGGACCGCGAACGGCCAGTTCATTGAGTTCATTGTCGGCCAGAATGCGCACCGTCGCCTGATCATCGTCGTCCAGCAGATCCCGCAGCAGCCGCCGGGCTTCGGTCGGTTCAACATGCTTCAGTGTCCACGACTGGAAGTCGTCACCGGCACGGGCAACGGCGCCGCGGAACAGGACGACTGCACCCATCACGCAGGCGACGGACAACGTTCGTTTCATGACAGTCAGATCAGCAGGCATTCTTTGGTTTCGCACACGGAAAACGCGCCGACCGGGAGCCTATGGAGACAGGAGGATCTGTCACAATGCAGAAACGATCGATGTCAGCGGGGCACTTCGGAAGCCGCTGCGGTCTTCCGCGATCATCGGCGAATCCGGCAGAAGACGGTCCGTGTTCGGAAAAAGCCGGTCGTGTCCAGAACCGGCAGTCAGGCAGGAAATGCGCCTGGCCGGGAACACAATCGGTATCAGAAGAAACGATCGGTGCCGAAAAAAAGGGGGCCTGATGCTGCCGCATCAGGCCCCGGTGGAATGTCCCGGAAGCAGCGAATCCCAGGGGGGCGGAGGACTCAAGCTGCTTCCGGGGGCGATTGGCTCGTTTCTTTTTTCTGCAGGTTCCGGATTCGGTTGCTGTGATCCGCAACGAACGGAAAACTACGCCGTTCGGTCGGAACGGTCAAGATCGATTGATGCCGCCGAAACCGATCGCGGTACGGTTCTCCAGAGGCCTCAGACCCGAAAAAATACTGACAATGGAGCGATCGGGCTAAAGAACCGGCAGATTGTGCCGATCGATCTTTTCACAGATTTCACGATTTTTCTGCGGCGCCGTCATACCTGTCGGAAGCCGGAGTTTTCCAATGACCGATCCCGCCGAAATCGAAACGATCCTCACCCGGAATCTGACGGCACTTCAGACGCGGATCACCGCAGCGTGCTCAGCGGCCGGACGGGATTCTCAGGATGTTCGGCTGATCGCTGTGACCAAGTACGCAGCGTGGGAATGGGTGAATGTTCTGGCCCGTATTCACAGACAGTTTGGAGAAAGTCGTCCGCAGCAGCTCGTCGAACGGGCTGCGCGGCGTCCCGACCTGGAATGGCATCTGATCGGACACCTGCAGAGCAATAAAGTGCGGCAGGCGGTGCGAGCAGCTTCCGTGATTCATTCGATCGACTCCCGAAAACTGCTGCAGCGCGTCAGCCGGATCGCTGAAGAAGAAGACCGATCGGTCGAAGTGCTGCTGCAGGTCAACATATCGGGGGAAGCGTCGAAATCCGGTTTCGATCCCGACACGCTGCTGCAGCAGTGGGAGGACACTGTTGCAGCCTGCACAGGGCCGGTGACCATCATCGGTCTGATGACCATGGCGCCGAAAAGCGAATCCGCCGATCAGGCGCGTCCCGTATTCGCCGCTTTACGGACCCTGCGGGACCGGCTTGTCAGCAGAATCCCTGATGTGCGTCTGACGGAACTTTCAATGGGCATGAGCCGTGATTTCGACTCGGCCATCGCGGAAGGTTCGACGATGATTCGCGTCGGCAGCGCTCTGTTCGCCGGCCTGCCCGAACCTTCTTCACCGTGATTTTCCCTTCACTATGGTTTTCGGCAATCCCGTTCGACCATGCCGAACACGTCTGCTGCCGTACAGATGACGGCATTCGTTCCTTCCGGACACACGTTCGATTCGTGGCAGAATGCCGGCGACAGGTCGTTGAGTCCGGTCAGGGGCGTCTGTTAGTCTGTCTTCAGACGTCTCCAGGATCGACCTGGTCGGCGCATCGTTTCTGACGCCATGTCGACAGGCCGGAACCGGCCGACGCACACGGCAGCCATTCCTTTCGGGAGTGTTCCTCTGATGATCCGTTCTGTCCTGTCGTGCATCTTCCTGATCAACGCGTTCCTGATCACCGTGCCGGTCACCGCTGAGGAACCGTTTCTGGTCGGTGCCGCCACGCGCATCTTCACTCCCGATCCGTTGCTGCCGATATCGGGAGGAATGGGGGCTCCCAGTCCGGCCCGGGAAAAACGTGGAGAACTCACTGCGCGAGCGGTCGTTTTTCAGCGAGGTGATGTGGCGGTTGCAGTCGTGTCGGTGGATCTTCTGGGATTTCCGTCCGTGCTGGGAGATCGTGTCCGCGCTCAGATCGACCGCATTCCTCCGGACCATATTCTCATTGGAGCCACACACACCCACAGTGCTCCGGATGTATACGCGTTTCCTGATGGACGCGGCGGACACACGGGCGACCTGAAGTTCATCGATTCGGTTGTGCGGAAAACGGCAGAAGCCATTGAGGCGGCGATCGACAGTCTGCAGCCGGCATCCATCCGCATTGCCACCGGCGAGGCCCGCGGCAAAATCGCCTACAACTATTACGCTCCGCAGCTGTTCGATCCGCGGATGAGCGTGATTCAGGCGGTGAATGCGGATGGCGAGGTCATCGTCACCCTGGTGAACTACGCACTGCACCCGGAGGTTCTGGGAACCGATGCGGGCATTCTGAGTCCGGACCTGGTTGGTCCGCTGTGTGACCGGCTGGAAGAAAAAACGGGCGGCATGGCGATGTTCATGAACGGAGCCCAGGGCGGGATGGTGACCGCCGACAACCGCAACTTCGAACGCATCCGCGATCCTCAGAAAGCCCGCTGGGACGATGACCGCACCTGGGACGAATGCCTGCGAATCGGCCATCTCATGGCCGACGAAGCGCTGCGCATCGTTCACGATGCTCCCTGGCAGAAAAATCCGGTTCTTCGCAACCAGGTCCGCCGCGTAACGTTTCCCGTCGATTCGCCGGCCATGTGGATGGTGGTCACTCAGTCCCCTCTGAAATACCCTCACAACGACGACCAGTCCGTGACCACGCAGGTGAATCTGGTGACTCTGGGAAACGCTCAGATCCTGACCATTCCGGGAGAAGCCCTGCCGAATATCGGCTTCTACCTGAAACGTCACATGAAGGGACAACACAACCTGCTGTTCGGCCTGACGAATGATGCGTTCGGATACATTCTGACGGAAATCGATTTCGGAAGTTTTCCGGTATACGATTACGTCACACGCACGTCCCTGGGAGAAAAGACGGGACCGATTTTCATCCGCAGTGCCCTGGAACTGATCGACGGCAGTGTTCCGGCCGCGGAAACGAACTGAAACAGGCTGAACGAGTCTATCTGCTGTCCGCGTTTTTCCTGTCGGTCGCTCCGCCGGTTTCGGCGGGCGGCCGCAGGTGCCAGGCGGTGATCCATTCTTCCGACACCCGCTGGAATCCCAGGTCGCTGATGAGGCGCTGTTCCATGTCGGCAAAATGCCCGGCTCCGTAGAACAGCCCCGCCACGCGGCTGGAAGGATGTTTCAGTTCGCGCTGCAGAACTTCCAGAGCCCGAATGTTTCGCTCTGTAATGATGGTCGACGTGCCGTCGGCACCGGCGAAGACGTCTCCGGTGCTGGCATCCACCATTTCCACGGCCGCAATGCGGCGCACACGGTATTTTCGGTCCGGTGCCAGCAGGGACAGCAGGGCATCCAGGTTCTGAGCGATCGGGTTTTTCTGCTGCTGGCTGATGGTCGCCCGGAGCATTTCGCGGGCCAGCATTTCGGAAAAGGATTCCCCCCGCCGATTCATGGACGCTTCCATTTCTTCCTGCGTCATGTCGGCATGGACGAAGTGATCGGGCGTGTAATCGATGGCTGAAAGCTGAAATTCCAGTCCCAGCACGTCCTTCATGGCCAGTTGCAGAGTCGAAATGGTGGCCAGTCCGATTTTCGATTCGGTCCACGCTTCATCATCAGAAAGAAAACGGCCGTTCCGGCGCTGGCCCGGCCGGAGACCGCGTTTCAGAGCCTTTTCCGGTATGACCGCTTCATACAGCAGCACGTCATAGTCGGCGAAGCGGCGGTTCAGTTCTTCATAGTACGACCGTTCCCCCAGATGCACCGCTCCAATGAGATCCACCACCCGTCCGGGAAAGCGGTCGGAATGAGCGAAGCGAATCACGGGCGTCTGCATAGCGACAGCCAGCCCCCGTTCATTCCGCGCAATCCGGATGTATTCACGTCGTGGAGCGTCCGCTGCTTCTGCGTCCGGCCTGTCCTCTTCGGCCGTCAGCAGTCCGGACATCGCCAGACACGTGCCCAGCAGCACGCCCCACCGGACCGACCGAGAACTCCATTCAGGCAGAACGTTCATGAATCGTCTCATAAAAATAGAAGACAGACAGACGGGGTTCCGGAGGCCACTGCAGTGAAAAGCAGAAACGGCACAATGTCCCATGATCCGGAAATCGGCCGGCGAAGTCCAGACCGGGTGGAAACAGCGCGTGTGTCCGTGTGTCTGCGAGGAAGAGGCGGCACCCCTGTCGGCACCAGCGTTTCCACAGAGACTCCATCCGCGGGGCAGCCGCCGCACCTGAAGACAGGTTCCGGCCGGCAGGCAGAACGGAAGGTCACTGTTTTCGGAAGCGGGCTTTGATTTCCGCCAGGACGGCTGCATCATCGTGCCGCCGGTAGAAGTCATCCAGCGGGAAACAGCCGCTGACCAGACCGTTGCGGGGACCGGTGGTGCAGTCACTGAATGTGCGGCAGATTTTTTTTCGCTGAAGCGCGTTTCCGGCCAGTACATCGGCCGGCAGTTCCGGATAAGAAAGCACCATGCGTCCCAGACCGACACAATCGGCCAGATTCCGTTCCACGACCGCTTCCGCGACGGCCGGCAGCCAGTCCTGCAGGTACGAATATCCGCTGCCCACGACCAGAAGCCGGGGAAACTGTTGCTTCAGTTCGCCCGTCACACGGATCTGACGATCCACGCCCACCAGCGGATCTTCCGGCGGCAGATACCCGTCGGACGGCGGAAAGAAAGCCGGACGCTGAATGTGGGGGTTGTAATAGGGACTGCCGCATGTCGTACAGACCAGTTCAATGTCCAGTTCGGTGAGCATCTGCAGGAAAGCCGCCGGTTCCGTCAGATCGATCCCCTGTCCCGTTCCGTCGCCTCCGAAAGCCCACCGATAAGGCCCGGACACCTCCGGGACTCCGACTCCGTCCGGTCCGGAACAGAACGGCACGAAGTCGAACACGCTGACACGCACTCCGATTTCCAGCTCCGGGTGTTCACTGCGAATGCCCTGAACGATCGACCGGAGAAACCGCGTGCGGTTTTCGAAACTGCCTCCGAACAACCCGGTCCGATCGAACCCCGAAAGCAGTTCATGGCCGAGATAACCATGACAGTGTTTGATGTCGACCCACTGAAATCCGGCCTGAGCGGCCAGGCCGGCCGCATGAATGAAGTCATCGATCAACTGCTTCAGTTCATCGTCCGACAGCACCGGTTCATCCGAATCGACATCCGTCCGCCGATCCAGAACGGGGTGGCGGTAGGCGATTCTGGGAGCCCGCCGGCCGTGATGCAGTGGAACGGCATAGCGTCCGGAATGGGTCAGCTGCAGACCGACACACAGATCATCGGTCGTGTCGAAATGCCGGGCATGCGTCTGAAAAAGTTCCTGGCGCAGTGAGGCGAAATCCACGACGTGTGCGTCGCAAAGCAGCAGCTGACGCGGATTGGCCCGGCCATCGGGTCGCACCGCCACCGCTTCTCCTCCCCAGATCAGCTTCGCGCCGCTCCGGCCGAACCGCCGCCAGCGACGCCGCGTCAGATCGGTCGGTCGGCCGTCGCGGGTGCCATCCCAGCCTTCCATGGGCAGAATGCAGAACCGATTTCCGATGCGGCCGCAGCGCGATGTCCGAGGCTGCGCCAGAGCGGATGCAGGGCCGCCGCAGGCGGATGGTTTCACGGGAATCCGCAGATTCAGATCCTCCAGCCGCTGCTGAAATCGGGCCGGTGTTTTCAGTGATGCAATACGAGGGAAAGCCATGCGTCGGCGGTGCTGGTTCGGCGAGAATTACGGAAGGACTGTGTCCGAAAACCGGATGCCCGATCCGGACCGCGCCTCCGGTGAAAAAGACTTGTCGGCAGGGACCTCACAGATATGCTATGCTGTGGTACGTGAGCAGCCTGTGGCGACGCTGATTCCGGAGAGGCCGATTCCGAATCACCGCAGGTGTTCCTGTATGTTCCGCTGGTCACGGGCCGATGCGGAGAAAAAGGTTCTCATGACATCCCGCCCTCAGGATTCGCAGGATCAGGCGCTCGCAGATACCCGCATCGAGTACAAGCATAATGAGGCTGAAGCGTCTCGCCCACAGGCTCAGGGATGTGTGCTGCAGATTTATCCGGTGCCGGCAGCTCCCGGACTCGTTCCCCTGGCCGCCGGGCGTTCGATTCTGGGACGCGACCCGGCCTGCCATGTGCCGGTCGACGATACGAGCGTGTCGCGGATGCATGCGGCCGTCGAATGGACGGACGGCGCCTGGTCTCTGGCCGATCTGAACAGCACCAACGGCACCTGGGTCGGTGACGTCCAGGTCACGGACCGGGTTCCCCTGACCGGAGGGGAACTGATTCGTCTGGGAAACACGACCTTTCGTTTTCTGCTGGCGGCCGACCAGGAGGCTCAGTATCACGCGATCGTCCAGGACCTGCTCACGCGCGATGCCCTGACCGGCGCCTACAACCGCGGTTATCTGATTCCGCTGCTGAATCGGGAACTGAACGCCCTGCAGGCTCAGGGAGACAGACTGTCTGTCATTCTGATCGATGTCGACCGTTTCAAAACCGTCAACGATACGTGCGGACATCTGGTGGGAGACGAGGTGCTGCGGACGATGTGTGAGCGGATTCGACAGGTTCTGGACCGAACGCACAGCCTGTGTCGGCTGGGCGGCGACGAGTTCACCGTCGTCTGCCCGTCCACGTCGTCGGATCTGGCCGTGCCGTTCGCGGAACTGATCCGACAGGAGATCGGCGACCAGCCGTTTGCCACTCAGGCCGGACAGCTCCGCGTGACCTGCAGCATCGGCGTGGCCGGTACGGACGGCCTTCCATCGCCGACCGTCGATGAACTGCTCAGCGAAGCCGACCGGGCGCTGTACGATGCCAAAGAAGCCGGGCGGGACTGCGTTCGGTGTCCCGGTCGCCGGAGGAAAAGGGGAAGACACCGCCGAACCCGGATCGGTCGATCCTCCGGATAAACAGACCGTGTCTGTCCGGCCCGACGCGTGCAGACATGCCGGTCGATCAGTATGCTGACTGCAGAACTGTTCGCGCCGCACCCGCCGGTTGTTCCGAATGACGTCGTATACCGAAGATGATGAACGCATGGTGCGTCTGCAGGACGGCGACGCCGACGCATTCGATGAGCTGGTTGCTGTCTGGCAGGGACCGCTGTTCGGTTTCTTTCTGCGTCACACGCGCGACCGGTCCCAGGCAGAAGACCTCGTCCAGGACACCCTGCTGCGACTGTACCGAAATGCCTGGGATTATCTGCCGACCGGACGGTTCCGCGGCTGGCTGTTTCGGATCGCCCGCAATCTGCTGATCGATCACGCGCGGCGGGCATCCCGGGATGCTCTTGTGCGGCGTGTTCGGCTTCCATCAGAAAACACAGCCGACGAAACGTCGGAACTGCTGAGTCTTCTGCCGGATGACATCATGTCTCCCGGCGACCGCGCGGCTCAGGCAGAACTGGTCGAGGCCGTCATGAGTATTCTCGACCAGCTTCCCGAAGAACAGCGTCAGACGTTTCATCTGCACCATTTCAGCTGCCTGACGCTGTCCGAAGTGGCCGATGCCATGCAGACGACTTTGCCGACCGCCAAAAGCCGCCTGCGGCTGGCCAAAGAGAAACTGCGCTACCAGTTATCCTGTCGAGGTTATTCCGAAGAACTGTATTTCAGATTCACATGATCCGGACGGACTGCCGCCGCGTTGTCGGCGGCGTGCAGCCTGGAAGGCCCTGCCTCACCGGGATGCATCGAAAGAAACCGGGCCGGGATCGATGTCTTTCTCCTGAGACCAGCCATGCCCTATTTCACGCGACTGACCGACATTGTCACCTGCAGCCTGACGGAAATTCTCGCAGAAGCCGACGACCCGGAACGGACGCTGCGAGACGTCATTTCGGAAATGGAAGAAGGTCTGTCGGCCGCCCGCCGCAGTGCCCGAACGGCCGCCGGCAATGAACAGCGGCTGGAACGGGAAATCGAAGACCACGTGCGGCAGATCGATGCATGGCTGGATCAGGCGCGGGATGCCCTGAAGAACGGGCGGGAAGACGATGCACGCTCTGCCCTGGTCCGCAAAGTCGAAATCGAAGATCTGGTGGAAGGGCTGCGTCCGGAACTTGAGGCTGCCCGCAGAACGCGCGAACACATGCAGCGGATTCAGAAGGCCCTGGAAGCCCGCTTCCGGGAAGCCGTTCGGAGGCTGAACGAACTGACCGGCGATGCCGCATCGGTCGAACAGCACCAGGATGCGTCGGATCAGGCGATTCTGCAGCCCCGTCCGGACAGACAGCAGGAAGTCGAGGCGGAACTGGAGGCTCTTCGGCGTCAGCTGGACACATGAACACCGGAAACCGTACGAACGGTTTCCGGTGACCATCAAGGGCCCGCCAGGTGCTGTCGTCCGGCCAGACAGGCTGTGCGTCACATTGCTTCAGCAGGGAGCTGATGTGTATCATTTCGTTACAGCACCGATCCGGGCAGACACTCCGCCGAACAGGCGATCCGGACACGCCAAATCAGGAGCCGCAAAGCAGGGTTTCGGCCGGGCTCCCTGGCGTGACAGTCGGAAATCTGAGAAATCCGGGACCTGTCTTCTGCTGCTCGATTTCCGGGCCCGACTCTGCGAACCCCCTTTTTTGTGTGATTTCTCCAGCCTTTTCCGCATTTTCGTCGTGTGCACAGAAAGGAACGTCCGTTCGGCACGTTGCATCGCGGCGGCCGGAACGTATGTTTGAAAGCAGAGGGATCGGAAGTGTCCGGCGGGCAGACCAGGACATCCAGGGAAACTCAGTAACCACTCAGATCTGGGTTTGGGAACGATTTGTGCGAATTCTGCAGCATTCGGGGAAACCGTCGGCAGCCAGGCGGCAGCCGCAGGGAATGATTCTGAGAAGGTGGTGACAGAAGGACCACAGATCCGGACCGACCGGGACTTTGTGACCGATGGTCGGAGTTGTGTTCGTCAGCGAATGTTCAGGGACAGAGCGGATGCTCGGTGAGTTGAATCCATGTGGGGGAGGAGATTCGATTCCTCTCCTTCACGAAAAGCTGCTCGTCGGCCGTCGATCATCCTGCGACATCCGGCTGCCGTTGTCCAATGTGTCGTCGTATCACTGTGAACTGGAACTGCGCGACGGCTACTGGCATGTGCGTGATCTGGGCAGTACCAACGGCATCAAAGTCAACGGAGAACGCACGCTCGAAAGCCCGCTGATGCCGGGCGACGAACTGCAGATTGCAAAGTCACGATTCCGCATCGAGTACGACGTGCCCGAAGATGCGCCGCCTCCGGATGTCGCCAATCCGTTCTCCATGAGTCTCATGGAGAAAGCCGGTCTGGAAAAACCGGCGCGGTTCCGCATGCCGGAATCGACCGATGCGATCCGCGAACGTCGACGCACCAGACGCCGCCGTTCGACCCGCGACGATTTCATCATGGACTGGCTCCGCGACGACGACTGAACAGAACCATCCGGCAGGATGCCCTGGCGCATGCAGTGTGCCCCGGCCGGAAACCGGGGCACACACGATGATTATCTCTGAAACGTTCCAACGACCGGTCTGTGCCGGCCCGCACCCGCTACGTGTCGTCGCTTTCCGGGCCGTCTGTTTCCGTTGCCTCAACAGCCGGTTCGGATTCAGCCACGGTCTCTTCCGAATCCGATTCCTCAGCAGGCGGCTGTTCGGCAGGAGGTTCTTCTTCCGCAATCACCGGAGCGGCCCGGCGGCGGGAACGGACACGGTCGCGTTCTCCCACGAATTCGATCAGCGCCTGCCGACCGGCATCTCCCAGCCGCACCTTCGCCAGACGCACGATCCGCGTGTAGCCACCCGGCCGATCGGCGAACCGCTCGGCCAGCTCGTCGAACAGGATGTCGACCGCTTCGCGATCCCGCAGCAGCGAAAATGCCCGCCGCCGCAGACTCACCGCCGGTGCCATCGCCTGGGCCCACTGCTGCCACTGCTCCGACTGACGCCACGTCTTCCATTCCCCGGAATTCGGTTCCGCAGGCGTCGCATACTGCTCAGCGGCCTCTTCGTACGCCGCCGCCTTCCGGGCCAGCGTGACCAGCTTCTCCACGAATGGCCGCAGCTCTTTGGCTTTCGCCACCGTGGTCACGATGCGTCCGGGAACCCGGGGACGGCCGGGATCATCTTCATCCACCCGGACCGAGCGAATCAGACTGACGGCCATGTTGCGAAACATGGCTTTGCGATGAGATGCGTTGCGTCCCAGTTTTCTGCCACGAACTTTGTGTCGCATGGCACTGCTCTTTTCATACAGGCCGGGCAGATGCCGGCAGCCGCTCAATCAGGTTGAAGGAAATCCAGAGACCACCGGCCCGCGCCGACGGGCCGCCACGGGGCCTCACAGAGTGGTGGGCTGCTGATTGGGCAGCCGCATGCCCAGCCGCAGATCGATTTCTTCCAGACGCTCCCGAACTTCGTCCAGAGTCGTTTCACCGAAGTTGCGGACCTGCAGCAGTTCATCTTCGGGCTTCTGAACCAGATCGCGCACCGTGTTGATGCCGACGGACTCCAGACAGTTCGTGGCCCGCACGGACAGATTCAGTTCGGCGAGGCTCTTGTTGAGCTTTTCTTCCAGTTCCATATCCACCGGCGAGTAACCGGTGGCTTCCATCATGCCCCGCAGGCCGCCTTCGGGCGATGCTTCCGGCCCCGGTTCCCGGTACGTGATGAAGCAGTTCAGGTGCTTGCGGAGAATCTTGGCCGCTTCCACCAGAGCCATCGAGGGAGAGACGGTTCCGTTTGTCCAGATTTCCAGTTCCAGCCGGTCGTAATTCGTCCGCTGGCCCACACGCGTATCCGAAATGTGGTGCCGCACCCGAACAATGGGAGAAAACGCCGCATCCAGGGGAATCACGCCGACTTCCGGATCCCCTTCACTGTGTTCCGATGCCGGCACATAGCCCCGGCCGTTTTCCACCGTCATTTCCATATGCAGCGGAACATCATCGGTCATGGTGGCGATCAGCAGGTCCCGATTGACCACTTCCACCTGATCGTCACAGATCACATCGGCTCCGGTAACCACACCGCGGGTATTCTTTTCGATGCGCAGGGTCTTGACAGACGCGCTGTGGTTGCGCACCACCAGCGACTTCAGGTTGAGACAGATATCGGTGACGTCTTCCACGACTCCCGGAATCGTCGTGAATTCATGCTGCACCCCCTGAATGCGCACCCGCGTCACAGCGGCCCCTTCCAGACTGGACAGCAAAATCCGCCTCAGACTGTTTCCCACGGTGGCACCGAACCCGCGTTCAAACGGTTCTGCGGTAAATTTTCCGTACGTGGCCGTCATCGTGCTCGTATCCGGCACCACACGGCTCGGAAGTTCCAGCCCACGCCATCGAATTCGCATAATCTTCTACTCCCCTGACGCTGAAATGCCCGCGACGCACTCGTCGCCACCGCGACGGATTCTGTCCCTGATCAGACACGCCGCTTTTTCGGCGGGCGACAGCCGTTGTGCGGCAGCGGCGTGATGTCTTCGATGGACCGAATCGAAATTCCGGATGTCTGCAGCCCCGTGATGGCACTTTCTCGTCCGGACCCTGGTCCCTTGACCCGCACTTCGATTTCCCGCATTCCCATTTTGGCCGCCCGTTCGGCCACGGTCTCCGCAGCCCTCTGTGCCGCAAACGGTGTGCTCTTTCGAGACCCCTTGAAGCCCACGGTTCCCGCGGTGGCCCAGCACAGCACGTCCCCATTCGTATCCGTCATGGTAACAATGGTGTTATTGAACGTCGCCTTGATGTAGGCGATGCCCCGCGTCACATTGCGACGCACCTTTTTTCTGGATCTGACTTTAGCCACAGTGAATTCTCAGTCTCGTCTTTTCGAGGAAACAGATGGCCGCGGAACCCGCATCCTGATGCGGCGGGGCCCGACGGATCAGTGCTTCAGGTCCTTGACACCCTTTTTCCCGGCCACGGTCTTCTTGCGCCCCTTGCGCGTCCGGGCATTCGTCTTGGTGCGCTGCCCCCGAACCGGCAGGCCGCGGCGGTGACGGATGCCCCGGTAACACTGAATTTCCCTGAGCCGTCCGATGTCCTGCTGCACCTTGCGCCGCAGCGGACCTTCCACCGTGTAGTTCTTGTCCAGGTGGTTCGTGATGCGGCTGACATCGTCTTCAGACAGATCTCCGGCCCGCATCTGCGGATCGACGCCGAGTTCATCGCAGATCCTGACCGCCAGAACGCGCCCGACGCCATACAGGTACGTCAGTGCGATCCAGGTGGGCTTGTTGCCGGGGACATCAACCCCGAGAACACGAGGCATGTTTCGACTCCAGATAAAAAACGAGCGCCCAGGTCAGCCCTGACGCTGCTTGTGTCGAGGATTGGCCGAACAGATGACGTACGTTCTGCCACGACGGCGAACCGTCTTGCAGTGTTCGCAGATGCGTTTCACACTCGATCGAACTTTCATCAATCCGACTCCTCAGTCAGGGAATCCCGTTCTCACGAGATCCCGGAATGTTCCGTTCCGTTTGTGATTTCCGCCACCGTCCGGCAACTGAAGTTTCTGCTTTTCCGGGGCCCGCCGCCAGGGGGGACGATTCATCGACCCGCTCCGGCAACAGCCGCACTGCGGGCCCTGCCGCTCCTGTCAGTCATCCGAATCCAGAAGTCCAGGATAATTTCTCATGATGAGATGCGAATCGATTTTCTGGACCAGATCCAGAGCGACAGACACGATGATCAGCAGGCCGGTGCCGCCGAAGAAACTGGCCGTGCGGAAATCGTTGTTGGTCAGTGTTGTGGAAATGATTGTGGGGATCACCGCGATGACGGCCAGAAAGGCGGCTCCTGCATACGTCACCCGCGTCATCACCTGTTCCAGGTGAACGGCCGTCCTTTGCCCTGGCCGGTATCCGGGAATGAAACTTCCCATGTCCTTCAGGTTATCCGCCATATCCTTCGGATTGAAGGTGATCGCCGTCCAGAAGTAGCAGAAGAAGTAGATGAGAACGATATATGTCAGGTTGTAGACGAAACCGGAACCCGGCGTGAAGGCTCCGGCCAGCGTGTTCAAAAGAGAACTGTCGTCCCAGACCTGCGCGAGCTGACTGAGCATGAAATACGGCAAAAGGAGCAGACTGGATGCGAAGATGATGGGCATCACGCCCGCCTGATTGACCCGCAGAGGCAGCCACTGGCGCTGCCCCCCCATGACCCGCCGCCCCCGAACATGACGGGCACTCTGAATGGGAATTTTTCGCTGCCCCTGAGTGATGAAGATCACACAGATGATCACTCCCACAAACAGCACGGCCATCACGAGCAGCTTATCGATGCCCTGTTCGGTCCCGATCCGGACTCCATTGGTCCGGATTCCGTTGACCCAGTCGGCTGCCACCACGGGCATCTGAGCCAGAATGCCGGCCATGATCAGCAGACTGATTCCGTTGCCGATCCCGTATGTGTCGATCTGCTCTCCGATCCACATCAGAAAAATGGTTCCACACGTCATCAGCAGCGAACCGGTCAGGTACCAGCCGATTGACTGGTATTCCGGCAGCACCAGGGATTCCCCGTCGCTCAGCAGTCCGCTTTCCAGACCGCGCACCACAAAGAAACTCTGCAGCAGACAGATCAGCACGGTCGCATACCGCGTGTACTCGTTGATCCGCCTCCTGCCGGACTCACCTTCCTTCTGAAGCTGTTCCAGCGGCGGATACACCGTTCCCAGAAGCTGGAACACGATGGATGCCGTGATATAAGGCATGATGCCCAGGCCGAACAGGGATCCCTGCGTCAGATTGGACGCAGAAAACAGAGACATCATCTGGAGCACGTTCGTCAGGCCACCACCACTGCCTTCGGCTGCGCGTTCCTGCATCAGCCGGATGCCTTCGTGGTTGATGAACGGCAGCGTGATGTGAAACCCCAGACGATAGACTCCCAGCAGACCCACTGTCAGCAGAATCTTCTTCCAGAGTTCGGGCACACGCCAGATGGCTGCCAGTCGTGAAAACATATTCAGACGTCTCCGAAATCCTGATCCGTCAGTTGTCCGGTTCTGACGCTGTCACGACAGACACCCGTTCGTACCGGCCGCCGGCCGCCACAATCCCCGCTTCGGCGCTCTGAGAAAACCGGTGCGCCCGCACGGTGAGTTTCTTCGTGAGCTGCCCGTCGCCCAGCACTTTGAGAATGTCGAAGCGGCTGGGAATCATTCCCCGGGCCGCCAGCGACTCCGCTGTCACTTCCGCACCGTCTTCGAAGGCTTTGTCGAGCTGACCGATGTTGACGATCACCACGCGGTCGGCAAAGGCCCGATTGTTGAAGCCCCGCTTGGCCACGCGCCGAAACAGAGGCATCTGCCCGCCTTCGAATCCGCGGCGCCGACGTGATCCCGATCGGCTGAAATACCCTTTGTGTCCACGGCCGCACGTCTTGCCGTGTCCCGAACCGGGCCCCCGGCCGACGCGCCGGCGGCGGCGGTTTTTCCGAATTCCGGTATGCACATCGTTCAGAATCATGGCAGTGTGACCCCGCGCAGTCGAGCGATCTCTTTTTTGGTCCGCAGCTGAGCCAGCGCATCGAACGTGGCTTTCACGAGATTGAGCGGATTGTTGGAACCGAAACTCTTGGTGAGAATATCCGTGATCCCGGCTGCTTCCACCACGGCCCGCACGCATTCGCCGGCGATGATCCCTGTTCCCGGCCGGGCGGGCAGCAGGAGCACACGCGATGCCCGGTATCGGCCGGTCACCTGATGAGGAATCGTGGTCCCTTCCAGAGGAACCGTTCGCTGAGACCGATTGGCCTGCTTGGTGGCTTTCTCCACCGCCAGCGGCACTTCCACGGCCTTGCCATAACCGTACCCCACGCGCCCGTTATGATCACCCGTGATCACCAGAGCCGCAAAGCTGAAACGCCGTCCTCCTTTGACCACACACGCGCAGCGGCGAATCTGGACAACGGTTTCCGCAGATTCATTTCTCGTTTCGACGATGGACACTGTTCACCTTTCGTCCGGGCAGGGAACCTGAGCAGACGGCCCATGACTCCCGGATCACCCGTTTTCAGAATTTCAGGCCGCCTTCCCGAGCCGATTCCGCAAGCGCTGCCACTCGCCCGTGATAACGAAACGGACCACGGTCCAGCACCACTTCGGAAATCCCCTTTTCCTTCGCCCGCTCGGCAATCAGGCGTCCCACTTTTCTGGCCGCTTCACAGTCACCGGCCACCTTCCCCGGCCCGGCCACGTCCGGCTCCAGAGTGCTGGCGGACACCAGCGTTCTGCCCTGACTGTCATCGATGATCTGAGCATACATATGGCGATTGCTGCGAAAAACGGACAGCCGGGGTCTGCCATGAGCGGACCGCCGCACCCGATTGCGCACCCGGAACCGGCGCCGCACCGTCCGCTTTTCCAGTTTCTTCTGAGCCTTCATGATTCCGATACTCACCGGGACTTACTTGGATCCAAACGCCTTGCCGGCCTTGCGCCGCACCTGTTCGTTTTCGTAGCGAATTCCTTTGCCCTTGTACGGTTCCGGCGGCCGCACGGCCCGCACTTCCGCAGCAAACTGGCCGGCGGCCCGTTTGTCGCAGCTGCGAACAATGACCGACGTGGGGCTGGGGACTTCCACTGTCACCAGAGGCGGTACCTTCAGAACGACCGTGTTGGCAAAACCCACCTGCAGCGACAGCTGATCACCGCTGAGCGACGCATTGTAGCCCACCCCCACGATTGTCAGACGTCGTTCGAACGGTTTCACCACGCCGTCCACCATGTTCTGGATGAGACTGCGGGTCAGACCGTGCAGGGCCCGGTTCTCCCGGCTGTCATCCGGACGGCTCACCGTCACAGTCTTCTCCGCCTCGTCCACCCGAATGATCATGTTGCTGTGAGCCGTCCAGGAGAGTTCTCCCTGGGGCCCTTTGACGGAAATCTCCGTCCCCGACACGCGCACCTGGACACCGTCCGGAATGCTGACTGGTTTTTTTCCGATTCGTGACATGGTTCCATCACCGCTGTGCTGACGACCGGTGCGGCCGCTTCGGAGAATGTCCTACCAGACCTGGCAAAGCAGCTCGCCGCCGACACCCTGTTCCCGGGCTTCCCGGTTGCTCAGTACTCCCCGGGGCGTCGACAGAATCGAAACCCCCGTTCCCTGACGGATTTCCCGCAGGTCACGAACACCCACATACACCCGTCGGCCCGGCCGGCTGATCCGTTCGATGTGTTCGATCAGATGTTCCCCGTTGGGACCGTACTTGAGATTGATCCGCAGCGTGGAAACCGGCTGTCCTTCGATCACTTCCGAATCCCACACATAGCCTTCCCGGTGCAGAACATCCACGATGCGGGCCTTCAGCCGCGACAGCGGAACGTCGACATACGGACGTTCCACGCGCACCGCGTTGCGAATTCGGGTCAGCAGATCAGCAATCGGGTCTGTCATCATTGTTCTTACACCGTCCTTCAGCCGGCCACCGCCTACCAGCTGGCCTTTTTCGCTCCGGGAATCATGCCATCCAGGCACAGATCACGAAAACAGATGCGGCAGACCTTGAACTTGCGGTACACCCCGCGCGGGCGTCCGCAAAGACTGCAGCGGTACTCGATGCGAGAACCGTACTTCGGTTTGCGCTTCGCCTTTTCAATTTTCGCTTTGCTGGCCATGAACACGATTTCCCTGAATGACCTGAATCTTCTCGCGCTGCTGATTCCGGATCACTGATCCTGATTTCTGAACGGCATCCCGAACGCCTTCAGCAGCAGACGTCCTTCTTCATCCGTGGCAGCCGACGTGACCATCGTAATGTTCATTCCCTGAGAATGCGTGACCGTCTCCGGATCAATCTCCGGAAACACGAGCTGTTCCGACAGCCCGCAGCTGTAGTTGCCGCGGCCATCGAACCCGTTCGGATTCAGTCCCCGAAAGTCCCGCACGCGCGGCAGAGCCAGAGTGATCAGCCTTTCCAGAAACTCATACATTCTCCGGCCCCGCAGCGTCACGCGGCAGCCGATCGGCATCCCCTGCCTCAGACGAAACCCGGAAATCGACTTCCGAGCCCGGCAGATCTGCGCCTTCTGTCCCGACAACTGCGTCAGATGAGCCACTGCCGCGTCCAGACGTTTGCGGTCCTGGACGGCACTGCCCACTCCCATGTTGACAACGATTTTCTGCAGTCGGGGAACCGCCAGCGCATTCCGGCGACCCAGCTTCTCCTGAAGCTCTCCCACGATCCGCTGTTTGTATTCTTCAAGCAGACGCGCCATCGTATTTCAACTCAGCATTCGCACGATTGATTCGCATGTCCGTTTCGCGGTCCGGTCAGACCACTTCACTGGCCAGGCTGATGATCTTCATATAACGACGGTCCCGCAGCTCCCGGGCCACCGCCCCGAAAATCCGCGTCCCGCGCGGATTGCCATCCTTATCCACGAGAACGACCGCATTGCGATCGAACCGCACATAGCTGCCGTCATCCCGGCGAGTGGCCTTGCGACATCGAACCACCACACCCCGCACCACCGTTCCGGACCGTACGGCACTGCCCGGCAGGCTTTTCTGCACACTGAGCACCACCAGGTCCCCCAGCCCGGCGTACCGCCGCCGCGTTCCGCCCAGAACCTTAATGCAGCGCACGAGCTTTGCGCCGGAATTATCCGCCACATCCAGAACTGTCTGCATCTGTATCATCTGATCACCCTGCCTGCCGTGTCGATCGGCTCAGCCAGACGGCCCGCTGCCGTTTCCCCACGTTCTGCGGCTGTCCAAAGAACGCGGACAGCCCCTGTCAATTTATCCCTGTGCCTGTTCCTGTTCTTCCGAGGCGACCGGGTCGTTTCCGCCGTCCGCTCCGACAGCCGCTCCTTCCTCGACCACTTCTTCTGCCGACAGCGCTTCCACGGACGCATCGCTGGCGGCCTGAATCACCCGCACCAGCTGCCAGCGCTTCGTCTTCGAAATCGGACGACACTCAACAATTTCCACCAGGTCTCCGACCCGCGCCGTGTTGTCCGGATCGTGCACCTGACAGGCCAGTCGGGAACGCACGATCTTTCCGTACTTGCGGTGGCGGTATCGCCGTTCGATGTCGACACGCAGCGTCTTGTCGCGCCGATCGCTGGTTACGGTACCCCGAAGAACTTTTCTCATCGCCTGCTGCCGTTTTTCGTCAGAATTCCCGAATTACGCCCCGGATCCCCGTCCGGCCAGTTCCCGTTCCCGCTGAATGGTTTTGATCCTGGCAATGGTCTGCCGCAGTTTGCGAACATTGCTGGGCGTGTCGTTCCGTTCCGTCGCCGACTGGAAACGAATCCGAAACAGCGACTGCTGCGCTTCCCGAAGCTCATGCCCAAGCTGCTCGTCCGACATTTCTCTCAGAACACCTGCTGACGCCATCGTCTTTCACCCTCTGTACTCCAACCGGGCCTGTCCTTCACCGGACCGCCGCTTCCGGCCGCCCCGTTCCCAAATGCCCCGCCTATTCCAGTTCCGGCCGGCGGCCGATCAGCCGCACCTTCACCGGCAGCTTGTGGGCCACCCGATTGAAACAGTCCCGCGCCGCCTCTCGCGACACCCCTTTCAGTTCGAACAGTACCGTCCCCGGCTTCACCACAGCGACCCAGCGATCCGGTTCCCCTTTGCCTTTCCCCATACGGGTTTCCAGAGGACGCGATGTCACCGACTTCTGCGGAAAAATCCGGATGTACACCTTCCCGATCCCGCGCACGTACTGAGTCGCCGCGATTCGGCAGGCCTCGATCGTCTGTGCCGTCACGTGCCCCGGGTCCAGAGACTGCAGGCCCCATTCGCCAAAGACGACCGTATTCCCGCGCGACGCGTTACCTCTTATACGTCCTCTTTGGACCTTTCGATGCTTGACCCGTTTTGGCATGAGCGCCATTGCCAGTCTCCTCATCCGAGTAGTCGCCGAGATCGATCCAGACTTTCACGCCGATAATCCCCTGCGGCGTTTTGGCTTTGGCAAATCCGTAATCGATGTGCCGCCGCAGCGTCGACAGAGGAATGGATCCCCGGCTGGCTTTTTCCTTTCGAGACATCTCAGCACCACCCAGACGCCCCGACAGTTCGATTTTGACTCCACAAACTCCCGCCGACATCACTTCTTCAAGCGTCTTCTTGATCGCCCGACGAAAGCTGCCGCGTTTCGACAACTGCTGCGAAATCCTGTCCGCAACCAGCTTCGCATCCCGATTGGGATTCGAAATTTCCACGATCTTCAGATCCATCCGTCGCCCCGTCAGGTCTTCCAGCTCCCCTTTGAGCCGTTCGATTTCCTGTCCCTTGCGACCGATGATGACTCCCGGACGAGCGCTGAACAGGTGGACCACCACCTGATCGCGGGTCCGTTCGATTTCCACACGTGCGATTTCTGCGAACTGATACTTCGTGCTGATGAACCGGCGGATTTTCCAGTCTTCGGCCAGCAGATCGCCGAACTCCTTTTTCGGCGCGTACCAGCGACTCCGCCAGTTCTCCATGATGCCGACACGAAACCCGGTGGGCCTGACTTTTTGTCCCATGATTCAGCTTTCCCTGTGTGCCGCAGGCGGCTGTCTGTTGCTCATCCCAGTTCCGGAGCGTCCACCGCGACGTGAATGTGAGCGGTCCGCCGCCGAATCGTGAAAGCCATCCCGCGGGCCCGCGGGCGGATCCGCCGAAACATCGGACCGCCATCCACCCGACATTCCGCGATCTTCAGCCGATCCGGACTCCGCACACCCCGATCTTCCGCATTGGCGATGGCACTTTTCAGCACCTGCTCCAGAAACCGCGCTCCGCGATTCGGAACGTACGCCAGCGCTTCCAGACCCTCCTCGGCCGTCATGCCGCGAATCAGATCCGCAAACGGGCGCACTTTGGTTGCCGAAATCCTCGCGTGTCGATGAATCGCTCTCACCAGTGCCATGACTACTTCTTACCTTTGGCCCCGTGTCCCCGAAACGTCCGCGTCGCCGCGAATTCACCCAGCTTGTGCCCGACCATATCCTCCGTCACGTACACATTCAGATGGGCACGGCCGTTGTGCACCAAAAACGTGTGGCCAACGAAATCCGGAGGGATCGTGCAGCTGCGCGCCCACGTCCTGATCGGTTCCTTGCGACCGTCCGAATTGAGCTTCTCCACTTTCTTCAGAAGCTTCGCATCGATATACGGCCCTTTCTTGAGTGATCGCCCCATGCCCGATTTCCCGTAACTCAAAAGTCCCCGACGTCGACCCGCCGGACGCTGCGGCCGGTTTCGCCGCATGCCCCGAACGTGCCGAATGCCTGTCAGATTTTCGCTTCTCCGTAGCGGCGAGACCGACGCCGACGAATGATGGCCCGTGAAGACGCCTTCCGCTTCTTCCGCGTCTTTCCGCCCTTGGCCGGTTTGCCGGTCGGACTGCACGGATGCCGCCCACCGGAGTTGCGGCCTTCCCCCCCGCCCATCGGATGGGCGACAGGATTCATGGCCGTCCCGCGAACGTGCGGCCGACGCCCCAGCCAGCGCTTCCGCCCCGCTTTCCCCAGAACAATGCTGCTGTGCTCGGAATTCCCCACTTCTCCGATCGTCGCCCGACAGGCGCTCGGAATGCGGCGCACTTCCCCGCTGGGCAGTGTCACCTGAGCCCAGTTGCCCTCCCGGGCATTCAGCACCGCCGCCGTCCCGGCCGAACGGCACATCTGGCCGCCCCGCCCGGGCTGCATTTCAATATTGTGGATCACGGTTCCCAGAGGAATCGTGGCCAGCGGAGCACAGTTCCCCACATTCGGTTCCACCGTTTCCCCGCTTTCGATCACGGCACCGGCCGCCAGACCATCCGGAGCCAGAATGTAGCGCTTCTCACCGTCTTCGTACTGCACCAGAGCGATCCGGCAGGTGCGGTTGGGGTCATATTCAATGTGAGTCACCGTCCCTTTGACCCCGTCTTTGCGGCGACGAAAATCGATGATCCGATACAGCCGCTTGTGCCCGCCTCCACGGTGCCGGGCTGTGATCTTCCCCTGGTTGTTGCGGCCGCCCTTCTTTTTCGCCCGGCGCGTCAGCGCCTTTTCGGGACGCTTCTTACGATCCGTCAGCTCCGAAAAGTCACTGACAGACGCCCCTCGACGCCCCGGAGTCACCGGCTTGTAATGACGAATTCCCATCGCAACACCCTGCCATTTCCGCTGTGCCGCCCGACCGACTCGAACAGCCGCCCCGGACGGCCACCCGCCCGAAGCCTTTGGTTTCCCTGATCAGCTCACATCAGAAGAACGCGATCCGATCCTCTTCGTGCAGTTTCACAATCGCCTTTTTCCAGTTCCGGGTGCGCCCCCATCCCATACGGTGTCGGCGAGGCTTCCCCTTCCGGTTCTGAGTACGAACGGAGTCCACTCGGACATCCCAGAGTTCTTCCACCGCACGCCGAATATCATCCTTGGTCGCCATGGGATGCACCTCGAAGCTGTAGGCATTCCACCTTTCCGAAGCGTGCATCCCCTTTTCTGTCACCAGAGGCCGGCGAATCACCTGATGCGGCTCCAGCTTCACGCCGCATTTTTGTTCCTGCTTTTCAGCCATCACGCTCCTCCCACCTGTGCTGCAGCAGCGGCTTCGCGACCCAGCAGCCGATCCATTGCCGCCACCGTAACCACCAGATGCCGATAACGCAGAAGATCCCAGGCATTCAGATCGCCGGCAGGAAGAACGCGTACTCCCGGAATATTCCGAGCCGACCGCCACACATTCGCATCCACCCCGTCGGTCGCCAGCAGCACAGTCGCACCACTCAGCCCCAGCGATTTCAGCGCGGACGCCACCACCCGGGTCCGCGGCTCGGGGCACTGCCATTCCGACAGCACCACAGCCTGATCATCCTGAAACTTGCTCAGCAGCGCCATCCGTGTGGCCAGCCGCAGCGCCTTGCGGGGCAGACGATAACTGAAATCCCGCGGTTTTTTCGCGAATGTGTGCCCGCCGCCGCGACGCACGGGCGTCCTCAGATTGCCGGCCCGGGCACGCCCTGTCCCCTTCTGCCGAAACAGCTTGCGGGTACTGCCTTTCACCATGCCCCGCGACTTCGTCTGCACCGTTCCCACACGCCGATTGGCTTCGTACATAACGACCGCGTCGTGCAGGAGCTGCCGATTGATCCCGGCTGCCAGATCTGCCGGATCAAACTCATAAGTGCCGGACTGGCCACCCGACATGTCTCGAACCGGAACGGAAATCATTTCTGCACCCACAACTAACGACCGCCAGCCTTACGATTCTTCGCTGAATATCTGAGGATCAGCAGCCCGCCGGCTGCACCGGGAACCGCTCCGCGGACAAGCAGCATGTTGTGCTCCGCATCCACCCGGACGATTTCCAGATTCCGAACAGTGACCCGCGAACCTCCATACCTCCCGGCCATCCGCGTCCCCTTCAGCACCCGCGCCGGATCCGCACTCTGACCGATCGACCCCGGATGACGATGCACGCGCTTCACACCATGAGACGCCCGCTGCCCCGAGAAGTTGTGCCGCTTCATCACACCGGCATGCCCCCGGCCGATCGACGTCCCGATGACATCAACAAAGGACCAGTCGGCCAGCGATTCCACCGTGAGAACCTGCCCCACTTCACAGCCGTGATCCGGCCCGTCACACCGAAATTCCCTCATGAACCGCCGCGGCTCACAGCCCGCCCGCGGCAGCACCTGAACACCGGCCGCCTGACGGGCCCGCTGCCGGCGACTGCCGATATCCGCAATCTGACCCCGATCCGCCCGACTCACACGCCGCCGGGGACGATCACCGAAACCCAGCTGCACCGCATCGTAGCCGTCCCGATCCTGCGTGCGCACCCGAGTCACCACACACGGCCCCGCCTCCACCACCGTCACCGGGACCACCGTCCCGTCTTCGGCGTAGACCTGCGTCATTCCGATTTTCTGGCCAAGCAGACCGACAGGCATAGCACGCACCTGCACGACTTCAAAAGAAAAACCTGCCGCCGGCCACAGGCTGCACGCTGAGCGCAGCTGTGAAGACCGGCGAACAACGACTTGATAACAGCCGAAAAGCCGTCAGGCCCCGGCTGTCGCCTTGATCTTGATATCAACCCCGGCAGGAAGCGACAGCTTGTTCAGAGCATCAATCGTCTTCCCGGTCGGCTGACAGATATCGATCAGCCGTTTGTGAGTCCTGATTTCGAACTGCTCACGCGACTTCTTGTCGATGTGCGGGCTGCGCAGCACCGTGTACCGTTCAATCCGTGTCGGCAGCGGAATCGGCCCGTGCACAATGGCCCCGGTGCGCTTCGCCGTGTCGACAATCTCTGCTGCAGACTGATCCAGTACCGAATGGTCGTAGGCCTCCATCCGAATCCGGATGCTTTCTCCACCAGCCACCGCAAGTCACCCTGAGCCAAGAAGTTACGTAAAATCAGAAACCCCGCGAAATCGGGGAATCGCACATGTTAGGGACGTGCCGCAAATCTGTCAACGAAATGCAGAACAGAAACAGGGGGAATCGCGGATTCCCACAGGCAGGAGTCCTCATGCCGGAACAGCCGCTTCCAGGTCGGAGTCAGCTCATGGCATCCGGAGGCGCTTCCGCATAACGGCACGGTTCCATCGAATAGGAAGCCCGCCCCTGAGAAAGGCTGCGGATGTCCGTGGAATACCCGAACATGCGAATCAGAGGAGCTTCGGCCTTGATGACGCACAGATCCCCGCGCCGCTCCGAATCCACAATGATCGCCCGCCGGGCATTCAGGTCGGACTGGACATTTCCCAGGAACTCTTCCGGTGTCACGACTTCCACGAGCATGATGGGTTCCAGCAGGCAGAAGTCGCCTTCCTGGAGCAGACGGCTGAAAACCTGAGCGGCCGCTGAGCGAATGGCCGGCTCCGTGGATTCGTCCTCCCGGTAATCCACCGACAGAACGGTCAGTTTCAGCCCCATCAGCGGATTGCCGAACACGCCGCCTCCCAGTGCTTCTTCCGTCAGAGCTTCCAGAAGGATCTCCAGGAGAGCCGGCGGCATGGCATCGTCGGGCAGCCGGTGGTCTACGTGAACCGGGGCATCCTGAGAGGGATCGTCTTCGGCGCTGAGTGTCAGACCGAAGAACAGGCTGGATGCCGGTGTCACTGCGGAAAACTCAGCGGACGTCTGAACGGGAGCGCGCAGCCGTTCCCGGTAGCTGACGCGGGGATTGTGCACACGCACTTTCAGATTGAAATCACGTTCCATGCGATGCCGCACGACTTCCAGATGCAGCTCCCCCATTCCGCTCATGATCGTCTGCCCGGTTTCCGGATCGATCACCGCCCGGAACGTCGGATCCTGACGCTGCAGCCTGTCCAGAACCTCCGCCAGCCGGCGGCGATCGGCACTGGACTCCGGTTCCACGGCCATGGAAATCACAGTGTCCGGGAAGCGGATCTGTTCCAGCAGCACCGGATGCTGCGGATCGCATAAAGTGTCTCCGGTCGCCGAATTCCTCGGCCCGATGATGCCGCAGATATCGCCGGCCGAAACGGATTCCACCTTTTCACGGGAATCCGACTGAATGTGCCACAACTGAGTGACCAGCTCCTTTTTCTTCGTCCGCGGGTTCAGCAGCCGGGAATTGCCTGTCAGGCATCCGGAGTACACCCGGGCGAAATAGAGGTCGCCGTGGACATCCGCCTGAATCTTGAACACCAGTGCACAGACCGGTTCCGATGGGTCGGCCGCCCGTTCGACCGGAGTACCGTCTGCCTTCGGACGCGCGTCCGTTCCGGTAACGGCTGGCCGGTCGAGGGGACTGGGGAGATAGTCCGTGATGCCGTCCAGCAGCGGCTGAACACCGATATAATCGAGCGATGATCCGCAGAACACAGGATGAATCCGGGCCTCGATGACGCCCCGGCGCAGAGCCCGGCGTATGAGTTCGGCGGGAGCGTCTTCATTCTCCATCCAGTGTTCCATGAGTTCGTCATCCAGTTCCGCCAGAGCTTCCAGCAGATCGGACCGACGCAGACTGGCTTCATCCCGACAGGTTTCCGGAATGTCTTCTTCCCGGAACTGAGCCCCCCGGGATTCGGCATCCCAGTACAGAGCCTTCATGGAAATCAGGTCGATGATGCCGCGAAACCCGTCCGGATTCGTGGCCGGCCCTTCTCCGACAGGCATCTGGACCGGCAGCGGTCTGGCGTCCAGCCGCGAACTCATGGCTTTCAGAACGGCCGAAAAGTCCGCTCCGATCCGATCCATCTTGTTGATGTAGCAGATCCGGGGAACCCCGTAGCGATCCGCCTGTCTCCATACGGTTTCACTCTGCGCTTCCACCCCTTCCACAGCACTGAAAATCACAACAGCACCGTCCAGTACGCGGAGGCTGCGTTCGACTTCCGCGGTGAAGTCCACATGCCCCGGCGTATCGATGATGTTGATCACGCGTCCTTTCCATTCGCAGGTCACCGCCGCCGAATAGATCGTGATACCGCGTTCTGCTTCTTCCGGATCGAAATCTGTCTGTGTCGTGCCGTCATCGACGTTTCCCATGCGGTGCGAAGCGCCCGTGTAGTACAGGATCCGTTCTGTCGTCGTGGTTTTGCCGGCATCGATATGGGCGATGATTCCGATGTTTCGCAGAGACTCGATGGAACGAGACATGATGATCTTCCAGGAAAGACAAAGCAGGAAGTGGTCGCAGCCGCCGGTCCGTCCGGCATCCGGCGGTCGGAATCCCCGACAGAACAGCCCGATTCGAATCCGCTCTGCCTGTCCGGCCGAACCGTACCCGGATCAGGAACGGGGCCGCAGACGCACAGCAAATTCCTTCATGAGAATCCGGATCGCCCGGGCATGTTCGGCCAGCGCGTCGGATGTCCGTTTTCCGTCGTCCGTGGCGGTGCGGTCGGGCTGTCGAAGTTGGGCGATGTTCAGATCCCAGCCGTTCTCCTCAGCCACCGCAGCAAGCTGGCTCTGAGCATCCGCCAGCACGGCCAGGAATTCCGGACGCAGAGCCGCACTGTCGCGCCGATACGGGGATGACAGAGCCGGTTCCCGACAGCCCAGAAGCGCATCCCCGCTGCCGGCCGGCGGAGATTCCGAATCGATGACGACCGTGGGTGTTCGGCGGGCAGACATCACCAGCTGAATGAATCCCAGAACAATGGCACTGACAACCAGCGCCAGCCCCAGTTTTTCCCGCTGTCCCAGGATCATCATCGACAGACCGGTCCCGGCCAGCAGAAGAAAGACCGTCATGGCCAGCCGCGACCACATGCGGCGCCGCGCCACCCGCTCCGGCGCCGCCGCCTGCACGGCGAGCTGATTCGTGGTGCGGGCTTTTGCCGCCAGAGACTCCACCGTGTCCGATTCAATGGGCGGATAATTCTGGATGACGGCGAGGACCACCGTGGAATTGTCCGTTCCGCCGCGGCAGTTGGCCAGGTCGATCAGAAACCGGCAGGCGTCATCCGGAGGCAGCCCGGCCACGATCGCTCCGATTTCGTTGTCCGTCAGATGCCCGGTGAGCCCGTCCGAACACAAAAGAAAACGGTCTCCCGGCCGCACGTCGAACGGACCTTCGACGTCGATTTCCACATTCTTGTCCGGTCCCAGGCAGCGAGTGATCACATTGCGGGGATGAAGCATTTCCGAACGCTCCGCCGTGGCCCGTCCCTGCCGCATCATCTCCCACTGAAGGCTGTGGTCGAACGTGAGCTGTTCGATCACATCTCCCCGGATGCGATAAATCCGGCTGTCCCCCACATGTCCGATCCACGCCCCTTCCGCAGACAGCGACAGCACACTGCAGGTGGTGCCCATGTCGGAAAATTCCGGATTTTCCCTGGCCTTGTCATTGATGGCGCGGTTGGCCGCTTCGATCGCACCGGTCAGCCGGTCCGCCAGTCGTTCGGCACCGGATTTGAAAAAAGCCAGCGGCAGAGTTTCCACCGTGATTCGGCTGGCCAGATCGCCCACCGAATGGCCGCCCATGCCGTCGGCCACGATGAACAGATGACCGATCCGCGCCCATTCCTCATAGGCAGAACACATGCGGACCGCCAGGGAATCCTGATTGGCCGATCGCCGCATTCCGACATCTGTGCGTGATGCATACTGCACCACCGGCTGGAAACTCATGGTTTCGTGCATCCCCCTTCGCACCCGGCAATGAACGGCCGCCGTGCGACGGGCAGCGGTCCGGACCGGCCGGCCCTCCCTGCCGGTCAGTCAGACCGGAATCCGACAGGGGACCTGTCGGAGAAGTGTAGTCCGCGACCAGGACAACGCAACCCGATGGAAACCGGCCCTGTCGCGCCCCTCCTGTCGTGTGCTCAGGGAAACGCACCGGATCCGTGCGTGGCATCCAGCCGCATGGCATCGGCCCTCTGTTTCACCCGCTCCGGCGAGGCCTGCCGTCGAGGCGGCATGCGAATCATCACCTGCCGCCGGTCTTCGATGTGCTTTCCCGCAAAGTTGTCCGACAGGAATTCGAACGGAAACCACTGATACCAGGGAGCACTCAGTTTCACAAGCTGCGTCTGTGTTTCGTACCCGTCCTTCAGAACCTGGATCTCCCGCTCGCCGTACCACGTGAAATCGAACGATGCCGGTGTGTAACCGATCACACGCCCGTCCACCCGCACCAGAGCACCGGGCGGGTCGGACAGGATCGTCACACGCCGATGAACGCAGCCGCTCAGGGCGCAGCACAACAGAAACAGGGACAGCCGTCGAAGCAGCATCAGGAGCATTCCTGCCGAATGGGCGAGCGCACCGCGCCCGTGTCAGACGCGGGCATGCTAACGGCTGCCGGGAGAGCAGGCCAACCCCAGTTTGCCCCGCTGCACCAGCAGGCCGGTGAAGCGGGCGGCTGTGGGAAACGGCCGTTTTTCTCCAGACCAGGCTGCAGGCTCCCCAAACCAGGCTGCAGAATGTTCCTTTCCAGGTAGCCATCATCGACAGAATCGTACAGACCGCCGAGTTCTTCTGCAGGAACCATTGCTCGGCATTCCCTGCAGCAGCCGATCTGCGGCGGCCCCCCTCGAACGGAATTCGCTGCTGTATCACGGTCACACAGGGAAATGTCAGCCGCAAGGAATCGAACTGTCGGCCTCTGGAACACGAAAAACGGAGCGGCGAAGAAGGCGAAGAACCGGAACCGAACCTCCTCCTGTGGTCCGGGATGCGAGACGGTCTGGCACGCACGAACGCTCCGACCGACTGGCGGTGCAGTCGAGTTCACGGCACCGAATTCATGCCGCATCACGTTCTCATGGAGCGTCGCCGGGCCGACAGTCTTTTCCCTGGCATGCAGCACCAAAGGCCGCAGGCCACAACGGTTCCATTCACATGCCGATGCCGCGACCGCCCCCGACAGGAGAAAAGGAAACTGTTCCTTCCCGGAAACTGAACCAGATTCTGCCACCCACATATCTGCAATGCCCCGCCAGACCAGCCGCATCAATGAGGATATTGCCGAGAACAGGAGTGCAGACCATCCTGCACGGCCAAAGGATCTCCCGCCGAATCAGTCAGCCGGAACCCCGCTGGCTGGGCTCGTTCAGAGAAAGATGGTTGACATCAGGTCCCCTGTACGAAACGGTCCGACTGGCGGAGACACCGCGGTCTCTGTTTCGTGTCATGTCCGGATGATTTCCGGACCGGTTCTCTTTCGCCGACACCAACCCTTGCCAGGAAACACATCATGCAGTCTGTCGTGACGTTCGCCTGCCGATATGCGTTTCTTCTGTACCTGACTGTCGCGTTCCTGGCGGCCGGCAGTCTGCAGCCTGTTCGGGGAGGTCTGCGGATGGGAGTGGCTCGCCAGGACCTGACGCCTCCTCTCACGATGAACGCTCCGCTGGGAGGGTACGGAGCCCGCATGAACGCGCCGGCAGCCGGCGTTCACGACCGGATCTTCGCCAAAGCGCTGGTCATTGCCGACCGAAACCGTCGGTTTGCCATGGTGACCTGTGACCTTCTGGGACTGGCTCCCCCCATGAAACCGGCCATCCTGAACGAACTGGCCGACCAGGGATGGACGGCCGAGCAGATCCTCATCCTGCCCAGCCATTCGCATGCCAGCATCGAGATGAATGCGATGAATCCGAACAATGTGTTCGGCATTCCTCAGATCGGGATCCATGACCAGAAACTGTTCGAATTCACGGTTCGCAACTTCGCAGCCGTGATCCGCCGGGCCGCTGAGAACCTGCAGCCGGTGAAGGTCGGCACCGTCAGTCGACAGATGGAAGGCTGGAATCGCAACCGCCGGAGCGATTCCACGATCACGGACAGCGAACTGACGCTCACACGCATCGACACCCTGGATGACCGACCACTGGCCGTGCTGGTCAACTTCACCGCGCATCCGACCTTCATGACCGAGAAACAGATGATGTTTTCCGCCGGATGGCCGGGAATGCTGCAGCAGACCATGGAAGCAGTCATCGGAAACGGAGTCACGGTGATGTACTTCAATGGAGCGGAAGGAGACCAGGCACCGCGGGCCCGCCCGGATTCCGGATCCAGCCGCTGGGAACAGGCGCGGCGTTATGGCCTGGAGCTGGGGCTGGCAGCCGCCGATCTGTACACCCAGGTCCGGCCTCAGCCGGACATCACGGCCACATGGCATCTCGAACCGGTTGATCTGCCTCCCACGAGCTGGCATCCGGATTTCCTGTCCACCGGCGGAACCGAATACGGACTCACCGAAGAAATCCTTCAGGATCTCCTGCCACGGATGCAGCCATCGCAGACCACCGTTCATTCGCTGCGCCTGGGCGACTTGCTGATCATCGGGATCCCGGGAGAAATGGCGGCGGATCTGGGAATCGACCTGAAACAGCAGGCCCGCCGCATCACAGGAGCAGGCCATCCGGTGATCGGAGGTCTGGCCAACGAATGGATCAGCTACATCCTGTCTCCCGAAGCCTGGCGAACCGGACGCTACGAAGCCAGTGTCAGCTTCTACGGGGAAACTCTGGGGCCGACGATCGTTCAGGGAGCCCTGAAGGGCATCCGGAACCTGAAATGATGCGGGTCAGAAAGCAGGAAAGTGGAATCGTCGCAGTGAAACCCGAACGGGCGTACGGAGAAAAAGCGGATCGAAGAGAGAAAGGTGGCCTCCCTGCCAAACAGCCTTCCATGGATGCTCTCATGAAGCAACCTTGCCGCCAGGCGGGTCAGTGTGTTGAGGACTAAGCAGCACCTTTCTCTCATTCGATCCATTCTGCATCCGAATGTTTTCGCGCCGGCCGCCGCTTCGGCCGATTTCATGGTCCCCGGTGCGGGGAACCGTGTCATTCTGTCAGCGTTTTGAACAGTTCGCCGAATTCCGGCATCTCCTCGTGAAGAACAGACACCCAGTTCTGCGGATTCCAGATTTCCACGCAGATCACAGCACCCACAATCACCACCTCCTTTCCCGGCTCCGCTCCCAGAAAAGAGCGAAAACCGTCGGGGATGAGGAGCCGTGAACGCCCGGCCAGCGCCACTTCCTGATGACGCGTCGACAGCAGACGGCCCAGCCGCTGAACATCGCCCCACCGCTGCTCCATTCGGCCGGAATCGATTTTCTGACGCAACAGGCTGATGCCGCTGTCCAGCCGCTTCTTCCATTCGGCGGCCGGCCACAGACTCAGACACCCCGCACGCTCCTTGGCCAGAATGAGGTCGCCGGATTCTTCGGTCACCTGTTCGGCAAACGCCCGGGGCAGCGTCACGCGATAGCGTTCGTCGATCGTCCGCCGAGCTTCACCGGTCAGAAACATCGCGTGTCCACTGCAACAGATTCAACGGGTCCGGACAGGCCGCGTCAACAGCCGTTATGCCGTCATACTGGGCGCGAATCCCACTTTCAACTGCTTTTCAAAGATCTTTTGGGCATGAAACCCACAAACGTGACAATATGAAGTTCCTCCGGATACAACAAGCATCGCCATAGACGATTTTCACAATTCTGCGGAATTGCCGCGTCCGCCGGTCCAGGAAAGGCAGCCGAACATCAGCGGATGATCTGAAAATCCCGAGCGGGCAAAACGCAGCAGGCCAGTGAGCGAAACTCAACGGAACTTCGGCTGTCGCACGGGCTTCCCGGCAGGCTCCCTGACGGAACGGTGGTAGGCTGGAACATGTCCTGAAGTGTGTTCTTCCTGGAGCCTGTTGCGCGCTGAGTTCATCATGAAGAATTTCAAACCTGCGGCCCTGGGCGGCCTGGTCGGCGCCGCCCTCATGTTTGTGGCTTTGCAGTATCACGTCGTGCGTTCCCACGACGGCCTGCAGCTCATTCCCCGGGCCCCGAAAGCATCGCTGGGGCTGGCCTGGGCGGACATACGCGACTGGACGGCCGAACAGTGGGCAGACCGTCCGGAACTTGCTCGTGCCCTGGTCGCGCACGGTGCCTCCGATCTCATCGCCGAGTCCGTTCGCCGCGACGTCATCAGCCGGCTGGGTGCCGACACGGGAGCCATCGGGGAACTGCGGGATCTGCTGAACGAATCTGTGTCCTCGGCGGAAGAAGACCCGCTGCTGAACGATGAACCCCTGTTTGACGACGATTCGCTGACGATTCCCTTTCCTCAGGAGTCTCGTCGTCTGGAATGGGGCGACCCCTTTGTCGGCAGCGATACCGGCCGGCCGAATCGGACGAACATCGCCGATCGGTCCGACTTTCTGCCCGGCGGCACGCAGCCCCGGGCATCCGATACTCACCGGGCCGCCGGGACCGACGGACACGCAGGCCATTCAGCAGACAGCCCACAGTGGACATCATCGACCTCTCAGGAACGGCAGGCACAGGATCCGTACACCCGCATGGAATCGCACTTCGAGGACCGGCGGTCGTCGGGCCGCACATCCGCAGACGAACGTCGTCGCGAATCGGCACGCCTGGAAGACCTTCTGTTCTCCGATGAATGGGACGATGCGGCAGCATCGGAACACAGCGGACGGCACACCGAACCGTCTTTCGAGCCTTCTGAAGACGAATTTTTCGATGAGCGATCTTTCGATTCTGTCCGGCGGAATCTGGACGACCGCGTGTCGGCCACTCTGAACCGCATCCGCGGCAGTGTGCCCCGACCGGCGAACGTTGCATCCGTGACGGGGCCTTCTCGTACGAGGGCGGAACCGGAAGCCACAGACTCGGCTGTCGACGAAACAGTGCCACGGGCCATTCAGGCTCTGCGAGACGGATTCGACCCGTTTCTGCGATAGGTGCTGATTTCAGAAAAGGACCGTCGCCACAAAAGAAAGAAGCCACGGCCTCGCAGTGAGTCCGTGGCTTCCCTGGGCACCGCTCTCTCAGGACGATGCATCAGGTGTTGTCCGGTTTCTCCTCCGGATCACCATCGTTCTTTTGACGGCCGGGCCCATTGTCCCGGGGCCCGCCCCGGCCGCGCCGCGCCCGCCTCTCAGCAGCTTCTCTCAGTTCGTCCTTCGACAGACGTTCATCACCGTCCGTATCGAATCGGTCGAACACCTGCAGCAGCCGTTCCGGTGCTTCATCCATGGAAATGGTTCCATCGCCATCGTCGTCGAACTGCATGATGCGTTCGAGAAACTGTTCGGCAGCCGGTCCTCCGTCGCGCTTTTTGCCCCTGCGCTGATTCCTGCCGCGTCGCCGGTGCCCGGGCGGTCCGTCGCCGCCGAACCGGCCGGGACGGCGCTCGAACCCGGCCGCACCATCCGGACGCGGCGGTCTCAGTTCGTCTTTGGTGAGCTGGCCGTCCTGATTCTTATCCAGAGTCTTCAGCGCGGCTGCGGCACCATCGATTTCTGCAGCAGAAATCACACCGTCCCCATCCGCATCCAGAACGCTGATCAGCATCGGCGGCCCAAAACCGGGACCTCCTGGCCCTCCCGGACCGCCAGGACCGGGGCGGCCGCGCCGTCGATCCGTCACTCCGGCCGGACCGGGTCCGGGACCACCGTTGTCGTCCGTTCGCAGTTCCGGCCCTGGTGTTTCCGACAGCCCCTCATCATCGGCCACCAGGATTCCTGCGGGCAGCAGCAGCGCCGCACCTGCCAGAAGACAAAATCGTCTCTGAGACTGTCGCATAGGTCGTTCCTTTCCGGTTATCGTAGCGGACCGCTCCGGCCGGCCTGAGAACCTTTCCGCCGGACCGAGCCTGCTCTCGGCTGGGTGCATCGTTCAGTCGGACAAACCCTGCGGTTTCGGCAGAGTGTCGAAAAATCCTGGAGAAACTCCGAATGCAGCGATTCTTCGGAAATCCATGGCTGCGGCCCGGTACCTGTCTGGTCATCGTCCTGAGCATCTGCATCGGGGGAGGGCGGCGCCCATGCACTGCTGGTGAACCGGCTGTTGTTCCTCAGGGAATTCGACCTCTTCCGGCCTCTGAGGACCGTGCTGCTTCCATGCTGGCCGGAATCGACCGGTTTCTGATTCGACAGATTCAGCGGGAAGCGAACGACCGGATGCGGCGCTGGTCGGCAGAAATGTCGGACGCGCGGCAGCGTCCGTCGTTTCTGACCGCCCGGCGCCGGGAACTGCGTCAGATTCTGGGAATGCGGGAAACCCGTGTTCCGTTTTCCGACGTGGAACGGACCGGCAGATCCCCATCCGACCACGTGGCAGCCCGGAACGCGCGTGTAACAGTCGAACGGATTCGCTGGCCTGTCCTTGCCGATCCCGATGCCGGTCGGCCGCAACTGACATCCATCACGGGGGCGGGGCTGCTGCTGACCCCGACCGGGACGTCGTTCGCCGCCGTCATCGCGGTTCCCGATGCCGACCAGACTCCTGAACAGCTTTGCGGACTGGCGGAGGGAGTGGCACCGGCCATGCAGTTCCCGCGGCGGCTGGCAGAAGCCGGCTGTACGGTCTTCGTCCCGGCAATCACCAGCCGGCATGTCGAAGCGCGTCATGGCCGGGCCCGGATGACCGACCGGGAGTTTGCCTGGCGGGGAGGTTTCGTTCTGGGCCAGCACCTGCTGGGATACGAACTGCACAGAATTCTGGCCCTGGTCGACCTGCTGGCCACTCAACAGCCGACACGGTCGATCGGTGTCATTGGATATGGAGAAGGCGGACTGCTGGCCCTGCTGGCCGGAGCTCTGGACACGCGCATCGACGTGACGGCCGTTTCGGGATTTTTCGGGCCTCGTGAGCAGCAGTGGCAGGAACCGCTGGACCGCAGCGTGTTCGGACTGCTGAAGAATTTCGGAGCCGCCGAGCAGGCGGCCATGCTGCAGCCGCGTCCGCTGATTGTCGAAACCGCGTCCGTTCCGACATTCCGGTTTTCCGCTGCCGGCGGGGCGCCGGCCGTTCTCACCAGCCCCTCGCCGGATGACATCCGGCAGGAACTGCAAAGAGCGCGCGATCTGGGAGCCTCCATCAGCGTGACGCATCCTCCGAAGGGACAGTTCGGATCGACGGCGTGGCTGTCGGCCTTTCTTCAGGCAGTCGCCCCGGAATCCTCAGCGCCCGCCGAACAGCCCCGGCCTCTGCCGGTAACAGAAACTCCGGAACAGACAGCGGCGGCCGCAGAACACAGACGGCAGATCCAGCTTCAGGAACTGGATCGCCACAATCAGCTGTGGCTGCGGGAAGCCCCTTTTGTTCGGCAGGAATTCTTCGCCGATCTGGACACGTCGTCGCTCGAAGCATTCGAACGTTCCGCAGCCGCCTTCCGAACCATCTTCCGGGACGATGTCATCGGCCGATTCGACATGGCCCTGAATGTCCCGGATGCCCGGGGGCGCCGCGTCATGACGACCGATCACTGGACGGCCTGGGAAATCGAGCTGACGGTATGCGAAGATGTGACCGCCTTCGGTCTGCTGCTGCTGCCGAAGGACCTGCGGACCGGACAGCGCCGTCCGGTGATCGTCTGTCAGCACGGGCTGGAAGGACGTCCTGCCGATACGATTTCGGAGGGCCATGCGGCCTACCGGAATTTCGCCGGACGGCTGTGTGAACGAGGTTTCGTGGTGTTCGCGCCGCAGAATCTGTACATCCACGAGGACCGCTTTCGGACGCTGCAGCGGAAAGCGAACCTGCTGGGCTGCACGCTGTTTTCCATCATGGTGCCCCAGCACGAACAGCTGATCCGCTGGCTGCGGTCCCAGCCGTTCGTGGATGGCGAACGAATCGCCTTTTACGGGCTGAGCTACGGCGGCAAGTCGGCCATGAGGATTCCGGCACTGGTGCCCGGCTACTGTCTGTCGATCTGCTCCGGTGACTTCAATGAATGGATCGTCAAGAATGCCTCGACCCGGCACGCCTTCAGTTACATGTGGACCGGAGAATACGAAATCTTCGAGTGGAATCTGGGACGGACGTTTGGTTACGCCGAAATGGCCGCTCTGATCTGTCCGCGGCCGTTCATGGTCGAGCGGGGGCACTTCGATCCAGTGGGGAAGGACCACTGGGTCGCCCACGAATACGCTAAGGTTCGACACCTGTACGCAGCCCGGCTGAACATCCCGGAACGGACCGAAATCGAATGGTTTTCGGGACCGCATGCGATTCACGGGGAAGGCACCTTCCGCTTTCTGCATCGGCATCTGAACTGGCCCGAACCGGAGTGATCCGGCTGCCCCGAGCAGATGCGGAGAAGGGCCAGGCCCCGAGCCCACCCGACGGCCGCTTGCGGGAACCCGTCTTGACCCGAAGTCTTCGCGTCGCGTGTAATTCCGGAGCCATGCTGACAACGTTCGATCGATATCTGCTGGGACGGATGCTGCATACGTTCGCCGTGTTTTTCATCGCAACGTACGGCCTGTACATCGTGATCGACCTGTTTTCGAACATCGACGAATTTCAGATGGCGGCCCAGGCAGCGGCCGACGCAGCCAGAAAGGCCGGGCATCCCTGGTCGGATCAGCAGGTGCTGTTCAGCATGACCCGGCGGATCGCCCGCTACTACACCTGGCACCTGTCGGACTTTTTCGAGCTGGCCGGCCCCCTGCTGATCACGGTTTCCGCGGTGGCTGTGCTGGGACTGATGGAAAAGCATCACGAAAGTCATCCCGTTCTGGCAGCCGGAATTCCTGCATTCCGCCTGCTGAAGCCCCTGCTGCTGGCGGCGCTGCTGCTCAATGCGGTTCTTGTACTCAACCAGGAAGCCGTCATGCCGACTCTGGCCATCAGCCTGCAGACACCGCGCGGACAGGATCACACCCGCCGACAGAACGTGATCCCGGTTTACGACTATTCGAATCACATGATGCACATCGACGGTGAATCCGTGTCTGTGGAAGAACGGCGGCTGGACGACGCCAACTTCTATCTGCCGGAAGAATACGCACCGAACGGCTGCACACTGCGGGCAGAATCGGCCGTCTATCTGAGCCGGACAGAGCGGCATCCGGCCGGCTGGCTGCTGCAGAACCTGACGGGAGTCTTCGATCCGCAGCAGCTTTCGCAGGAAGGACGAACCCGCATTATTCCACGTCCCAACGGGAAGGACGTGTTCATCGTGTCAGACGTCAGTTTCGACCAGTTGTACGAACAGGGCCGGAACCCCAGGCTGCTGTCTTCCCTGGAACTCGTCCAGCGGATCCGCAGTCCGGCCACCGGCAGTCCGGCAGCCCGGCAGCAAAGTCTGGCACTCCATGCACGCGTGGCCCGCCCGATTCTGTCCCTGCTGTCGATCGCCATCGCTCTGCCCCTGGTGCTGAGACGCGAATCCCGCGGGCTCATCGTGAACATGGCCGTCTGTGGCATGGTCCTGGCCGCCGTGTTCGCTCTGACTCAGGGCAGCCTGCTGGCCGGCAGTGCCGGACTGCTCCGCCCGGATGTCGCTGCATGGCTGCCCATCCTTGTTTCCGGCACAACCTCTGCCTGGGCAGCAGGTTATGTTCAGACCTGATCACACGCGCGGGAGGAACCTTTCGGCCAGGGGCTGCCTGCCCGCAGACACCAGGACAGGAAGGGTGCGTCAGATAGACAGGATGCGTCCAGTTGCAGCGATTATGCGGATTTTTCTTCAGTTTCGGCGGGGATGGATCCGATAAGGACCATGACGGTGCCGTGTGTCGTGCCGTCATGGTTCTTTGACATCCCGATCCGAAATCATGATCTGCCGCGAACATGTTCGGCAGCGGGCCGTGCGTCCGCCGGTGAACTGTCTTGACAGTAAGTCGTTCGCAATCATAAAGTTGAGTCAGGTCGGCAGTCTCTGCCGACGACTCCGTGCGGCTTTCCGGGGAGGCGGTTTTCGTGACCAAGAAAGAGATTGTGAAGGCGATCTCCAAAGAACTGGGGCTGACTCAGCTGCAGACGAAGAAAATCGTCCAGAAAACGTTCGATGCCATCGTCGACACGCTGGTGAAGAATGAACGCATCGAACTGCGGAACTTCGGTGTCTTCGAAGTGAAGAAACGAGCAGCCCGTAAGGCTCGCAATCCCCGAACCGGTGGCCAGGTCGAAGTACCGGCCAAATTCGTGGTGACGTTCAAGCCTGGCAAGGAAATGGAAGAACGGGTGCGGGAACTCGAAGTTGCTGAGAATCGGCGGAGTCAGGCACCGGAGAATACTCCTGCACCGGCATCCGAACCGGCACCGCAGCAGTCCCCGGCGGGCCCGTCCGGTGCACCTGCTGACGTGGGCACTGCATTCAGTCCGGAAACGCGGCCGGGAACGGCCGAGCTGGACGGCCAGTCTCTGCGACCGGGCGTTTCACAGTAACCGGAACCGTGCCGACCGGTTTTTCGCCGCAGATCATGCTTTCCGATCAGGATGGCTCACCTGAGAGCAGTCCGGCGCGCGGGATCCTCCCCGGATTTCCGGCAGTGAACTGCACTCAGCGGTCGACGTTCAGGGAAGGACGGAATGATGAATCTGCGACCACGTCTGCTGGCAGGCCTGTTGTTCGTCTGCAGCCTGGTTCACACCGGCTGCGCGATGCCGATCTGGAATCCGAACCCTGACATTCGTGCCCGACAGCTCATCTACTCATCCGAAGGGCTGCGGCACATTCCGGAGATCTGGGAGCGAATCTGGGGACTGGAGCTTCCGGACCTGGCGACTCCCTATCGCGTTCACGGCGGCGTCATCTGATCTGCCCCGTCCGGTTCCTTCGGGGGACACAGACCGCCAGCCAGGCTGCTGACAGCACGCGGGTCACTCCGAACGCTCCGCGCCGAGGCCACCTGGGGCGACGTATCAGCAGCTCAGGGCTGGACCGGGGGGGCGGCCGGATCGTACGTCAGATCATCCGGTCGATTTTCTCCCACCCAGCCAGCCAGATCCTTCAGAGGCTGATCCGGTATCTGCCGATGCCGGAAAATCAGGGCTCCTACGACGGGCAGGATTCTCGCGTAGGCGCCATTGACAACTTCGGATGAAGGGGCCCGGTTGAGCATGCCGTCCGGCATCGGCCCCCGGGCGCGTTCCTTTTCCGCATGATGGAAGGCGCGAAACAGCCGGTCGCCGGAAAACCACCACAAACGTGCGTCTGGATTTTCATTGAAGGCCGTACCGGTTTCGAGTGTCAGTTGAGCGATCTTCCAGGCGAGGGGATCGAAGCGGATCTGCCTGTCATACCCGGCCCGGCCGAAAACTTCGGCAGCAGCACAGCGAACGAACAGGGCCCGTCTTTGATCCTGCAGAACGACCACGGCAGCCTCAAACGCCAGAGGCCGTTTGTCTCCCGCCGGCTGTCGTGGTGTCCGGACGACGGTGAGAACATCCAGGAGCATCACCTGAAAATCGTCGTCAGGAAGAGGCGACCTGAGCGTCTCCAGGACGGCTTCGGCGAACTGCATTTCCAGCCGCGCACCGGCTGAAGCCCGCATCATATACTGCTTCATACTCTGAGCGACACGCGCCTTGATCGTGTCCGGCTGTTCAGGATCTCTGAGAAGTCTGATCAGCGTCTCTCCTGCGGCCGGAAGAATCTGCCGCTCATCAGGAGACGTCTCCCTGCCGTCTGTGACGAACATCAGAGGCAGCAGTTCAATGGCAATGGACCGGGCGACGAAATTGTTTTCAAGCACCTTCCTGAGTGCCTTCAGCATTTCCGTGCATACGAGTTCCCGAAACTGACGTTTGGACCGGTCTGATCCGATCTGGCTGCCGGCCTGCCTGAGGTCTCTTTCCAGATCGGATTTGATCCGTTTCAGTCTGGCCGGATCATTTCGAGCTTCCGGGGCCGTCAGCCGAAAAACACGAAACTGAAGAACCTCACGAAATCCCTCAAACTCCGGATCCCGAGGTTCCACTCCCGAAGTCAGCTTTTGACGAAACACCCGTTCACTTCGAGATCCTGGTCGCTGCACACCTTCATTGAGATCGTGATTCAGATTGACGATCTTCCGGTGCAGTCGGAACTGCGCTGCACGGTAGGCGATCCGTTCTTCCTGCAGAGGATCTTCAGCGCGGAGTCCGACGGCAGCCAGCAGGACCCACAGGCCGACCGCCCTGCGCAGGTCGGGCAGTGCGCTGAAAATCCGGGCATTCCGAGGCATAAATTCCACCAGAACTGTGAGACGTCAGTGTCTCTCGATTTCCTGAGTGCCGTCAGCCCCGGAAAGCCGAGGCTCCTTTCACTCGGTCACATGAAAGACGGGAATGTGACGAAAAATCGACCGACTTCGTCATTCCGGTGATCATCACCGGAGTCGCTGTGACGATGGGACAGGGGTTCGAAACGGACTGGGTCATTCGCAAAACAGGGCACAAACAATGACAGGTTCACCGACTGACGTCCAGAATCGCGTCCGGAGCGGATCGGGAAAAGCCATGGATTTTCTGAAAATCACGGTCAGGACCGTCGCAACCGGTCCCCTGTCGGCCGGCCAGCAGCAGGAGAACGACGGACAGGCAGCACGGTACGACATGTTCAGAAATCTGTATGAGCCGACGAACCTGGCCCCGTGGTCCGATATCGGCGTATGAGCCGGCAGAAGAATCAGAACGGCCCCATGATGAAATGTCCCAGGACGGAAAGCAAATCATTACGGGAACCCGGACGCCGGAACTCGGAACGAACAGCCGGACAGCCCGGCGGTGGCATCCGGCTCAGCGGGGTGCCGCAGCCGGGAGTTCAGCGCCCCAACACTGGGAAACGCACGGCATGGCTTTTCGGTTCTTTGACGGCAGCCGGTCCGCCTGTAGACTCCGCCCGCCTCGTGCTCGGACTGTGTTTCGGGGGCGGGCTGCTGCGTCCGGCACGGTCGATTCAGAAAGTCCAGCCGAATGGATGATGAAGCGACTTCTCGTCGTCGACGGCGCATGGCCGCCATCGCACAGGCCTATCGCACATCTCACGAGATCCTGTCCGGTGCCATCGGCATCGCGGTTCTTGCGGGGCTGGGGTACTGGCTGGATGCGCGGCTGCACTGGTCGCCCGTGCTGACAGTCAGTGGATCGATCCTCGGGTTTGCAGCAGCCGGAGTTTCTCTGCGGCGCCTTCTTCACCGACTGGATCGGGAGGAGCAGCAGAAGGAACATCGGCAGGCAGACAGCATGAAGGCCCGCAACGAGTGACGTCCCGGCAGGTGGATGGTGTCTTCCGGCAGGCGATTCTTCTGACAGTCATTATGCTGCTCGGTTGGGTCGCTGCCTTCTGGCCCGCCAGAGTGTGGGCGGGAGGCGACGGAATTCGCTGGATGTCATTCGCAGCGGGGACCTGCCTGATTTCGGGGTGGATGGCCGTCGGCGTGCCGCGGCTGTCCCTGTTTCCGAATGATCTGGCCGTCATGCTGGCCCAGACAATGACACGTCTGGCTCTGGTGTCGATCGTTGCTGTGGTGGTCAGAAAGATGTTTCCGCAGGTCGGGTTTCGTCAGTTTTACGGGTGGCTCATCGGGTTTTATCTGCTGGCTCTGGCAGCCGAAGTCGGACTGCTGCTGAAAACACCCGGGGACCGTCCGGTCGAATCCTCCGGGCAGCAGCACGAACGGCGTTAGCTGTTTTTTCAGGTGGTTCACCGATTTTATGAACACAGAACACGCTCCAGGCACAGACCACATTCACCACGTGGTGAACGCCGAGCATGCGGCGGATCACTTTCATCACGTGCGCGATGCTCCGGGATTCGACCTTCCAGGAGGACTTGTCGATGCACACGGACACGGCCTGCTGGACGTGTATCTGCCCAGCGTGTTCGGCCTGCAGCTCACGAAATTCATGGTCCTGCAGGTGGTGGCCGCCGTCATCGTGTTCGTGATTTTTCGGGGGCTGGCCCGGCGAATCGCCGGTGGCGAACCGGCCCGCGGTCGGTTCTGGAATTTCTGGGAAGCCATCGCCCTGTTCATCCGGGATGAAGTGGTGCGCCCGACCATCGGAGACGGCCACGCGGACCATGGTCATCACGACGCAGGACACCACGACGGAGGGCAGCAGCAGCCGGCGCCGACCGGCGGGCATCCGGCCGATCGGTACCTGCCGTTTCTGTGGAGCTGTTTTTTTTACATTCTCATCTGCAATCTGCTGGGAGCCGTCCCCTGGCTGGGATCACCCACCGGCAACATCAACGTCACGGGGGTGTTGGCCGTGTGTGCATTCATCGCCACGGCGTTCTACGGATTTCGCGAAATGGGTCCGGCCGGTTTCTTCGGGAACATGAAACCGGATACCGGCGTTCCTGGGGTGGGGGGGGCCATTCTGTCGGGAGGCATCTTCGGAATTGAGATTTTTGGTTTTTTCATCAAACACGGGGTGCTGGCTGTTCGTCTGTTTGCCAACATCATGGGCGGCCACACCGTGGTTGCCGTGATTCTGGGATTCATTGCTGCTGCCGCCGGCGAAGGGGCGCTGCTTTGGGGTGCAGTCACGGCCGGCAGTGTTTTCGGACAGGTGGCCATCGGCCTGCTGGAACTGTTCGTTTCCTTTCTGCAGGCCTACGTGTTTGTGTTTCTTGCGACCATCTTCATCGCAGGCGCCGTCCATGAGCATTAGCTTTGCGTGCGGCCGCTGCAGTGACAGTTTGCGTGTCTTTCCGTTCCTGAACCAGGAAATGTTCCGTCAGGAAACAACGTTCTGAGAGGAGAATCTCGTGAGTCAGTTCGTGAAGTACTTCTGTGTGGGGATTGCAGCGTTTCTGGCGCTGAGTGCACCTGCTGTCGCTCAGGAGGGGGCTGCGGCTCCCCTGCTGCCGGCCACCGTGGGCGTGGGAATTGTCCTGCTGGGAGCCGGTCTGGGAATCGGCCGGATCGGGTCCGCTGCCGTGGAAAGCATGGCCCGTCAGCCGGAAGTGGCCGGCGATATCCGCGGAGCCATGATCGTCGCTGCTGCCCTGATCGAAGGGGCGACGTTCTTCGCACTCATCGTCTGCATGATCTGACGCGTGCAGTGTCCGGACGGTTCGGCGTCCGCGGCATCCTGTCCGTCGGTCTTCCTGATCTTCGAATGGCGATTTGTCCCATGGTGTTTCGGAAAAACTCATCCGCCGGGCTCTCCTGTGTCATGCTCACGCTGATGCTCGCTCTGAGTCCTGCTGTGGTCGGTCTGCAGCGGGCCCGGGCGGAGACGGCCCACACCGACAGCAGTGAACAGCACGCCTCGCATCACACCAGTGGCGGCCACGACGGTGCTGCGGGGGTTCCGATTTCCTTCGAACGGGATCTGGCCCTGTGGTCGCTGATTGTTTTCGTGGTGTTCCTGTTCGTTCTGAAGAAAACGGCATGGGGACCGCTCATTGCGGCACTCGACCAGCGTGAGTCCGGTATCCGTGCGGCCATCGCCGAAGCGGAAGAGAATCAGCGCAAATCTCAGGCGCTGCTGGCAGAGTACGAAGATCGGCTTCGCGATGCAGAACGCACGGTGGCGGCCATGATGGCGGAAGCGAAAAGCGATGCGGAACGCACCGGCCAGGAAATCGTCGCAAAGGCTCAGGCGGAAGTGGAGGCCATGAAAGCCCGCGCCAAAGACGAAATCGAACAGGCCAGGGATGCCGCACTCATGCAGCTGTTCGATGCGGTTCATTCCCGCATCGCTCTGGCCACGGAACGAGTGCTGGGCCGGGCTGTCAGCGGCGAAGACCAGGAACGACTCATCGAAGAAGCTCTGTCGGAAATCGGCAGCTGAATTCTTCCGTTCCGCAGAAGCGGCCATGGTGCCGGAGGAACGGCTGAGGAATTGTCATGTCCGAGTTCATCAAAACGCGACCGGACCACGTGCTGGAAGATCCCGGCGCTCTGGCTGTTGCCGGCCTGTACGCCCGGGCTTTTCTTGCGGCCGCGGAATCCCGGAACATCGACGGCGCCGTCGAAGAACTGGCGTCGTTCGTGGATGATGTTCTGGGAGCCAGTCCGGAGTTTCGCGTTCTGCTGACATCGGATGCCGTTCGCCGCACAGATCGTCTGAACCTGATTGATCGCGTGGTCGCGCCGCACTGTTCGGATTTTTTCACGAACTTTCTGAAGGTGCTGATCCGACATGGGCGCATCGACCTGATCGATGAAATCCGGGAGGTCGTGAACCGTGTCCGGGAGGAAATGGCCGGCCGGCAGCGGGTGCGCGTGCGAACGGCCCGACCGCTGTCCGAAGGATCCCGGCAGCGCATTCACGACCAGCTGAAGGACAAACTGGGGTTCGAACCGATTCTGCAGGAAACGGTCGACGAATCTCTCATCGGCGGCCTGGTCATTCAGGTCGGAGACACCGTTTACGATTCATCTCTGCGAACCCGTCTGAAAACACTGACGGGTCGTTTGACGGAGAGAATGCTCAATGAAATTCAAAGCGGACGAGATCGCTTCAGTCATCCAGAGTGAGATTGAAGACTACCGCGGACAGATCCAGACTGCGGAAGTCGGTCGCGTGATCGAAGTGGGAGACGGCATCGCCCGATGCACCGGTCTGTCCACGGCGATGGCCGGGGAAATGGTGGAATTTTCCAACGGCGTACGCGGGCTGGTGTTCAACCTGGAAGAAAACAGCGTCGGCGTGGTCATTCTGGGAGACTACGTCACCATCACCGAAGGGGACGAAGTCCGTTCCACGGGCACTCTGCTGTCGGTCCCGGTCGGCGATGCCATGCTGGGCCGCGTTGTGGACCCGCTGGGTAATCCGCTGGATGGCAAAGGCCCCATCATGACCACGGAAACCCGTCCCGTGGAACATGAAGCCGTTGGTGTGGCCGGACGGCAGCCGGTCAAGGTACCGCTGCAGACCGGCATCAAGGCCATCGACTCCATGACGCCCATCGGGCGCGGGCAGCGGGAACTGATCATCGGCGACCGCAAGACGGGCAAAACAGCCGTTGCCGTGGACACCATCCTCAACCAGAAAGGGACGGGGGTGAAGTGCGTCTACGTGGCCTGCGGACAGCGGGCCGCGTCCATCGCCGGCGTGGTGGAAGTACTGCGGCAGCACGGAGCTCTGGAATACACGATCGTCGTGGCCGCCAGCTCCGCCGATCCGGCTCCCCTGCAGTACATCGCTCCGTATGCCGGAGCCGCGATGGCCGAACACTACATGTACAACGGCGAGGACACTCTGGTTGTCTACGACGACCTGTCCAAGCAGGCGATCGCCTACCGACAGCTTTCTCTGCTGATGCGTCGGCCTCCAGGACGCGAAGCCTTTCCCGGCGATGTGTTCTACTGCCACAGCCGCCTGCTGGAACGGGCGGTCAAGCTGAGCGATGAACTGGGCGGTGGATCGATGACGGCTCTGCCGATCATCGAAACACTCGAAGGAGAAGTCTCCGCATACATCCCCACAAACGTGATTTCCATCACGGACGGTCAGATCTATCTGGAACCGGACCTGTTCTGGAAGGGCGTGCGGCCGGCAATCAACGTGGGCATTTCCGTATCGCGTGTGGGTGGCAATGCTCAGACGAAAGCCATGAAAAAGATCGCCGGCTCGCTGCGACTGGACCTGGCGGCCTTCCGTGAACTGGAAGCGTTCGCGCAGCTGGGAACCGAACTGGATGCGGCCACTCAGCAGCAGCTCGACCGCGGCTACCGCATGGTGGAACTGCTGAAACAGCCGCAGTACGTGCCCCTGCATGTGGCCGACCAGGTCATCGTGATTTATGCAGGAACGAAAGGATATTTCGACGATGTCGATGTGGCGGATGTTCAGGCCGTCGAAAAAGAACTTCTGGAATTCATTCGGACCGAACACGCGGAAGTGCGTGAAGGTCTGATCAATGCGGCCGACCTCACCGAAGAAGTCGAGCAGTCGCTGAAATCGGCACTGGACGCTTTCGTCGCCCGCCGAAAAAGCACTCAGAATGCCGGTTCCTGACGGCCCGGTGCTGCTGTATCGGAGATTCCCGGCATCTGCAACCTGTCTGACAACAAGACGGACTGATCACCTGAAGCCATGGCCAACGCTCGCTTACTCGTCAAACGACTGAAGTCGGTTCGCAATATCCGCAAGATCACGCGAACGATGGAACTGATTGCCACCAGTCGTTTCAAACGGGCCATGGATCGGGCCACGGAAGCGGCGGAATACACGAAGAAGATTTCAGAAATCGTCGGAGATCTCGGAAAAGCCGAGCTGACGTTTTCTCATCCGCTGCTTCAGGAACCCGGCGAAACGAAACGATCCGTCCTGCTGGTGCTCACATCGAACCGCGGACTGTGCGGCGGTTACAACGGAGCCGTTCTGCGGAACACGCTGCGTCATCTCCAGGAACTGCGGGAGAACGATGTGGCCGTGCAGATCGAAGTGTCCGGCAAGCGGGGCATCAAGTTCCTGAATTTTCAGAACATCGACCTGGACCGCACGTACACGCATTTCGAAGACAGCCCGGCGTGGGCGGAAGTGGACGAGCTGGCCGGCCGTTATGCGGCCGACTTCATCGCCGGACGCATCGACCGGCTGGATGTGTCCTACACGTCCTTCCAGTCGATTTCCCGTCAGACGGCCGTGGTGGAAACGATTCTGCCGCTGTCGCGTCTGGCGGCCGATTCCGACGACAGCGACAGCACAGTCGGTGTGGATTATGAGTTTCAGCCGTCGCCCCAGGAAATTCTCGAGGAAATCGTTCCGGCCGCTTTTCGGGCCCGGATGTTCAAATGTTTCCTGGACGCGGCGGTCAGCGAACAGATCGCCCGCATGGTGGCCATGAAAGGGGCCACAGAAAATGCGGACGAGATGGCGGCCGATCTTCGGCAGCAGTACAACCGGGCACGTCAGTCCGGCATCACGTCGGAACTGGCGGAAATCATCGGAGGAGCCGCGGCTCTGGAATAGCCGGCCGGACATTCCCGGATGGCGGTGCGTCGGAACACGCTGACGCAGTATCCGCTTGCCAGGAAAAACGAACAGCCCCCGACATCCGAAAGACAGTTTCGGTAAAAGGACGAGCAGAATTCAGGCCGGGCCGTGCCCCCAGGTGCGGCTCATCAGAAAGCAGAACCCTTCAGCGAATCATCCCTCTCTCCTGGAGAGCCACTACGGATCAGCGCCATGAATGAAGTCAGAACCGGTTCGGTCACGCAGGTTATCGGGTCCACTTTCGATGCGGAATTTCCGGAAGATCATCTGCCGGAAATCTACAACGCCCTGACCATCAATGAGACCGTCAAAGGGGTGGACATCCGGGTGACCGGAGAAGTCCAGCAGCACCTGGGCGGCGGCCGTGTCCGCTGCGTGGCTCTGGGCAGCACCGACGGCATGGTCCGGGGGATGAAGGTCGTGGACACCGGAGCCTCCCTGTCGGTGCCGGTCGGCAAGGGAACTCTGGGACGTGTGTTCAATGTGACGGGAGATCCCATCGACGGTCGCGGCGATGTGGAATACGACGAAAAATGGGCCATCCACCGTCATCCGCCGGCACTGGAGGACCTGTCTGCCAAAACGGAACTGTTCGAAACCGGCATCAAGGTGGTCGACCTGCTGACTCCGTTCGTCCGTGGCGGAAAGGCCGGACTGTTCGGTGGAGCCGGACTGGGGAAGACCGTCATTCTGACGGAACTGATCGCCCGGATCGCCAGTGCCCACGGCGGGTATTCGGTGTTCGCCGGAGTCGGGGAGCGGACGCGGGAAGGAAACGACCTGTGGCTGGAAATGCAGGAAACGAAGATCGGTGACACCGGGCGTTCTGTGATCGAACAGACGTGCATGGTGTTCGGTCAGATGAACGAACCGCCGGGCGCCCGTCTGCGTGTGGCTCTGTCAGCACTGACCATGGCAGAATGGTTCCGTGATGCCACCGGATCGGACACCCTGCTGTTCATCGACAACATTTTCCGTTTTTCGCAGGCCGGTTCCGAAGTGTCGGCTCTGCTGGGCCGCATGCCGTCTGCAGTGGGATATCAGCCGACGCTGGGAACGGAACTGGGCGAACTGCAGGAACGCATCACATCCACCAAACACGGAGCCATCACATCTGTGCAGGCGGTGTACGTGCCTGCGGACGACCCCACGGACCCGGCACCGGCCACCGCGTTTTCCCATCTGGACGCGTTCATTTATCTGGAACGCAAAATTTCTGAAAAGGGCATCTACCCGGCCATCGACCCGCTGGCGTCATCCAGTCGGATTCTGGATCCGCAGTATGTGGGAGAGAGGCATTACACGATTGCCCGGCGGGTTCAGCAGATTCTGCAGCGGTATCGGGAACTTCAGGACATCATCGCCATTCTGGGCGTCGATGAACTCAGCGAAGACGACAAACTGGTGGTCCATCGGGCCCGGCGCATCGAACGATTTCTCTCCCAGCCGTTCCTCGTGGCCGAAGTGTTCACCGGCAAGGCCGGAAAGATCACTCCGATCGAAGACACGATCCGCAGCTTCGAAGAGATCTGCGACGGAAAGTGGGATCACCTGCCGGAAGCGGCCTTCATGTATGTGGGAGCCATCGAGGAAGCGGAAGAACAGTACCAGAAAATGCAGTCGGAATCCGGTCAGTAGGGCCGCACCAGGTCCCGTCCGCCCGGCAGCCCTCCGCCTCCCTGTGCCGGAACGGCGGCACCCGCAGCGGGCCCAGATCGGAAGAACTCAGATCGGAACAGACCTGTGGCAGAACTCAACCTGGTCCTTGTGACCCCCGAAAAGACGCTGTTCGACCGTCCCGTGGCGTCCGTGCAGCTTCCCCTGTTCGACGGCAGTGCCGGATTCTACCCGGGGCGTGCGCCGCTGATTGGACGACTGGGAATCGGCCGTCTCCGATTCACCACAGCAGACGGAAACGAAGAGGCCTGGTTCGTGGACGGCGGTTTCGTCCAGGTGCGTGGCCCTCAGGTGTGCGTCCTGACCAGCCATGCCGTGCTCGTCAGTGAAATCGACCTTCAGAAAGCTCAGGAGGAACTGGAAGCTGCCACGAAGGAAACTGCCGTCGGCCAGGAAGCTCAGGAGGCCCTTGCCCGTCGCCAGGAACGGGCCCGCAAACTGGTCAGTCTGGCGGCGGCCCGCTAGACTCGGCACGGACGGCAGAATCGACAGCACAGCCGGCGGCAGAGGCAGCATTCTTCACAGCCCTCTCTGGCCGGCCAGCGGAAACCGGCAGGACCATTCCCGACCGGGAGGACACGATCCCATGGCGAAATTCGATCCTCGAGTGGACAGTCTGGTGATGGAAACCCGCACCCTGTGGGACGAATCCGTCGGCGAACTGTCCGATGAAGACCGACGGTGGGTGGCACGTACGATTCACGAACATCCGCAGCTCGCGTCGAAGATCCGTTATGAACGGACTCATACGGGATTCATCCGCGAAATCACTGTGACCCTTGAAGACATCCAGAAGCTGTACACCGTTCAGCAGCGCGATGCCTGATTCTGCCGTCAGCCGCGCCGGCGCGTCATGGACCGTCTTTACTGACCGAAAGCTCCCAGCATGCCTCAGATCCATTTCGTCAACGAAAAACTGACTGTCGATGCCGCCGAAGGGGAAAACATCCGCACCGTGGCACGCCGAAACGGCGTGCAGCTTTACGATGGTCCGCACAAGGTGCTCAACTGCCGAGGACTCGGACACTGCGGAAGCTGCAATGTGATCATCCGCAAAGGGTCTGAAAACTGCAGCAAAAAGGGATTTCTGGAATCCCTGTTCAAGTGGGTGCATCCGCTGCTGGGCATCAAAATTCTGAGCAACGAAGGTAAGGATGTTCGCCTGGCCTGTCAGACGAAAGTCTACGGCGACGTGGAAGTGGAAACTCACCCGCCGATCAACTGGCACGGCGAGAAATTCTGGTCCTGACGAAAGAAGCCGGTTCCTTTCCGGCAGTCGGCCGCATCATCCGGTCCGGTTTCCGCCCGGCTTTCCGTCTGTTGTGTTTTCTATGCTGCGGCGGAACAGTTCGTCCCGGACTTCCGCAGCCCGCTCGACCACGTCGTCAGAAAACCGGTCGACCGGTCTGGCAGCCGCTTCCTGAAAAAGGCCGCCGTACGATTCTGCGTCGCAGACAATGTTCGCGGCCGACGCGATCCGGCGGAACTGGGCCACAGGGTCGCGACACAGCCGTTCATAGCAGATGAAGACCGCATCCACGGGCGCTGTGGTCAGAAGATGGCGGTACGTGGCGATCCACAGTTTCAGCCAGTAATCCGGCATATCCGGAGAATCGTTCGCCGTGTCCACCGGCTCAGAAAACCGGAACGGTCGGTGGCCGCGGCCGAATTCGAAGTGCCCCAGCCAGTTCATGTACTCCAGGGAGAACCGGTCCTGGTCGTGCCGGGCGCAGAATCGCTCATGTTGTGCGAGCAGAGACAGCGCCTGCTGCAGCGGATCGCGCCACGGAATCAGAAGAACGGCATCGGGAAACACCTGTTTCAGCATCGGCAGCCGGAGCACATTGTTGTTGTTCTTGGCCAGATAACGGGCATCCGGACGGCCATCGGAAGCAAGTATCAGAGACACATAGCGCCGATACGTCTCCCGGATATCGGCGGCCGGAACGTGCGGGACCAGACCGTCCGGCCGGATATATTCACTGCCGCAGTGGACGCGCCAGAAGACTTCTTCGAACGCTTCCGGACTGTTTGTCCCCACCCGGATCCGGTCTCCATGAGCCCGCTCTTTTTCAGGCGTTTCCCGCTGAAAGCCGCGGGACACTTTTTTCCACAGTCCGGGCATCAGCACAAACGGCATGTCCGCGTAACACAGCGATCGGAACTGCCCCGTGGCGTGCAGAACCTGCAGCAGAATGGTTGTCCCTCCGCGGGCCAGTCCGGCGATGTACACGGGAGCTGTCACAGGGGGAACCGACGAACCGCTGATCAGTGTTTCTGCTTCCAGTGAGGCTCTGGCTACCGGACGACATCCCAGAGCAACCCGGTGCAGCAGCCGCGACGCGAATCCATAATCAGCGGACAATGCGGAACCTCACAAACAGATACGCACCGGACGCGGCCAGAGAAACGATCAGAGACCGGACGGACATGAATTCCTTCAGAACAGCAGCATCCGGTGCTGCGAACACCGACCAGACCAGCAGCAGGCCGAACACGCCCACACTCACGGTGCCGAGCATGAATCCGATCAGGAGGCTGTGCCGCGCCAGTCGCAGCGCGTACACCGGCAGGACACGTTCCTTCCAGCAGTCGGAAATGGCGGGAGAGCGGATCACATGATGCACGCGGCCAAGCAGGCTGCGGACAGCCCGGATCTGCCCGCCCAGCGGCATCTGAACGATGGCCTCTGTCGCCAGGATGCTGACAGCAGCCGGAATCAGAACATTCAAGACGCATCCTCGGAAGGTGCCGGATCCGAATTCTCTGAAGCCGCCGCATCCGGTTTTCGCCCGAGACGCAGCAGACGTTTGACCGGATACCAGACAACGACGAACACAGCCAGCGCGACGGATGTGACCAGACCGGCCAGAATGGCCAGGGCTCCGCCGGCCAGACCAGGACCGATATAGGCCGGAAGAAACAGCCGGACAGACAGTTCAACAGGTTCCAGAGGCAACGTCATTGCAGATACCTGCTGCGGAATGCGGGTGTGAAGAATTCCAGAGGCACATGATACGCTTCTGCCATGTGCAGAGCCTGAGAATCTTCCGGGGCGTACACATTGACGAAGGAAAACACAGGCTGTCCGTGGGCATCCACTTCAAAAACCCACCCCTGTGATGAGCTGGTGATGATCCGTGTGCCGAACGGAGTCAGCTGGTGACGTCCGTTCACTTTCGAAAAGAATTCATAGCTGTCTCCCCGAAGAACGCGTTCGAACTGCATTGTATCCGGTCGGATCCGAACGATATCAGAAAACGCCCGGATCCCGGCCGCATTATTGCTGAAGACCGTTACGGAACCATCGGGCTCCCAGTCGGCGTCATGCTGCCGGTCCCAGCATCCAATCCGCCACCATTTGATTTTCAGCGACTGCGGATCCAGGACGAACACGAGATTGAGCGTGCGGTAGCTGACGAGCAGGTCGCCGGGACGGAACGAAGGAAACTGTTCGGCCAGTGCGGCCGGCAGCGGTTCGATATCATTGCCGTGCAGGGGATCGTGCGGCGTGACATTATCCGGAGGATTCTGCAGATCGAAAATCTGCAGATCCGGGTTGGCACGTTCGATCTCCGCCCGATGAATCTCTCGAAGGATTTCCCCGGTCTCCGCAGAGGCGTTCACCATGATCTGATCTTCGCCCTCCTGGCTGCCCGAAAACGTCCAGAATGTCGCGGCATCTTCGTCCAGTCCGACAGTGTGATGGTACGAGCCTTCCAGAACCCAGATCGGCCGGCTGTCCGCATCCACCCGCACCACTCCGCCGCAGAATTCCTGCTGGTTGAAGATGACGGATCCGTCCGGCAGCAGGGCCAGACCGTACAGCAGCTTCCGTTCATCCGGTGCCCGGTTTCCGGGCAGGTGGTCCGTTGAAAGAACCCAGCGATGACGGACCTTCCCATCCGGATCAATGAGCAGCCCTCCCCACAGCCCGTCTTCGAAATCCATGGCTCCGAAAAGAGCGCGAAAACCGTGTTCCACATCCGGGTTCAGCCACATCCGCGCGGCGCTGCGACGAGGATTTCGCTTCGGGATCTGAAGATCCGACGTATCGTGCAGGGCCGATTCGGGATAGTTCCGGAACAGCCGCCGCGGTTCGATCTGCAGATCGTTGACCAGTTTGTCGACCAGTGACGTGTTCTTTTCCAGAGCACTCCCTTTCGCGAACGCACGGATCTCCATGATCAGATCATGAGGAAACACGCCCAGTTTTCCGGCTGCGAACCCCCAGGCCGCGCTGACCAGGCACAGCAGGTAGCCGAATGCCAGCCAGGGCAGCACCCGGCTGCGCGGAGACACCGGTTTCGATGGCAGATCGGGCGAACGGGACGGAACGGAATCAGTCATACAGCCTGCAGACTTCAGAAATACGGGCCCCAATCGCAGCAGTATAGAAGACGATCGTCCCCGTTGTTCGCTCATTCCGGATTCTCCGCCCGAAAAAACGGGCGAATTCTGCAAACACCACCACGGATGCCGGCTGGTTTTCCGTCGAATGATTCCTGTCCCGTCGCGCTCCTGCGGGCTTTCGAGTCGACCGGTGAACCGAAAGGGATCAGATTCTGTCTGTTCTTTCCGTCATCGAGAAAAGGCTGGTGTCGCAGCCGCCTGCGGCCCGCGGTAAACTGACCGACAGAACCTGGGCAGCCGGTGTTCGAGACTCGTGCTGTTTTTTCGCGTTCCGGAGCATGGACCACAGGCCGTTATGCGCAGTGAATCAGAAGTTCTGTTCGAAGACACACCGTTTGAGATTCCCGTGGCGGATCGCGTCCGACGGCTGCCGCCGTACATGTTCGGGGCGATCAATCGGCGCAAGTATCAGCTGCGGGTGGAAGGTGTCGATGTCATCGATCTGGGAATGGGCAACCCCACCGACCCGCCCGATCCACTCATTGTCCGAAAGATCGAGGAAGCCCTGGCCGATTCCCGCAATCACCGTTATTCCGTGAGCAACGGGATCAGCAATCTTCGGCGGGAAGTCGCCAAGCGCTACTGGAAGCGATACGGAGTCCGTCTGGACCCGGACGACGAAGTGCTCGCCTGCATCGGATCCAAGGAGGGATTCAGCCACATGTGCCTGGCTCTGATGGGTCCGGGCGACACGGCGATCGTGCCGTCTCCGTCGTTTCCCGTGCATGTGTATGCGGTGATGCTGGCTTCGGGAAATGTGATCGCCCTGGACACACGAGATCCGGACAGTTTTCTCCGTAACGTGGCCTACACCTGTGAACACCTGATGCCGAAACCGCGCGTCGTGCTGGTCAATTTTCCTCACAATCCCACGGCGACGGTCGTGGAACAGGACTTTTACGTGGAGCTGGTCCGTCTGGCGAAGAAATACGACTTCCTGGTGATCAGCGATTTCGCCTACGCCGATATCTGCTTCGATGGTTACGTGGCTCCCAGTTTTCTGGCCACGCCCGGAGCGGTCGATGTGGGAGTGGAATTCACTTCCATGAGCAAAAGCTACAGCATGGCCGGATGGCGCATTGGTTACTGCTGTGGAAACCGCGAAATGGTTCGCGCTCTGGCAACCATCAAAGGGTACTACGACTACGGCATCTTTCAGCCGATTCAGATCGCGGCCATCGTCGCCATGCGGCACTGCGACGCGGCCGTGGAAAGCATCACGAAGGAATATGAACGGCGGCGGAATGTTCTGTGCGAAGGCCTGACCCGCCTGGGATGGGACATCACGCCGCCCAAAGCGGGGATGTTCGTCTGGGCGAAAATTCCGGAATCCTGGCAGCACATGGGATCCATCGAATTCGCCATGAAACTGCTGAATGAGGGAGGGGTTGCCGTCAGTCCGGGGCGCGGATTCGGAGAGGACGGCGAAAACTTCCTGAGGCTGGCGATTGTGGAAAACACTCAAAGACTGCGTCAGGCGGTGCGTCAGATCGACCGCTGTCTGAATCGTGCAGAAACCGCTTCGATGCCATCCGGTTCGTGACTGCACCGGCGACAGGAACGATCGATCCGCCACAATGCGGGTTTGTCCCGTTGTTTCCCCGGAAGTCCTGGCAGAAGGCCGTTCCAATGAATCGTGTTTTTTTCTTTCCGGCCGGTCTGCTGATCGTTCTGACGGCTACGTTGTCTGCCGGAAGCGAACAGGACAATCCGGCATCCGGGCTGGAGACGCTCCGCAATGATCAGCTCGCTGTGAGCGGACGGTACGATCGGTTCGAACGTCTGCTGCACCAGATGGCCGATCTTCTGGGACATGAAGACCCAGAACGCGCGGAGCTGCTTCGCCGGGCGATCAGCCGGGGACGGGAACAGTCCATCAGCCGGCAGCTCAGCCGCATCGCCGATGATCTGGCGGAAGGGAATCTGGGAAGAGCCGTCGAAGAGCAGGAACAGGTCCTCGACGCACTGGGCCTGCTGCTGAAACTTCTGCAGAGCGAAGATCGCCGCAGTGAACTGGAAAAGGAAAGGGAACGGCTGAACCGTCTGCTGCGCAACGTGGACCAGGCTCTCAGTGAACAGAAATCGGCGCGGGCAGCGGCGCGCAATGCTCCGGCCCCTTCGTCGGCTGCTCCCGGACAGCAGCGTGCTCTGGACCATGTCGAACAGATTCTGAAGTCGATTCACCGCCACGACCGCAGCGCATCGGCAGGCAGTTCTTCGGATGCCGATGGCGGCGACACTTCTGAAACCGACAGCGACCGCCAGGACAGTGAATCGGATTCTTCCGCCTCCCCGTCCGACTCGAATTCCTCACCCGCGTCTCCTTCAGAAGCAAAGTCATCGGACACTTCCGGAGAAGAACCGTCTTCGGATCGCAGCGGATCATCGACGCCCGGAACAGAACAGATCGCTCAGGCCCGGCAGCAGATGCAGGAAGCCCTGAAGCGTCTGCAGGAACAGCAGCGGGATGAAGCCCTTCAGGAACAGGACGGTGCGGTTCAGTCGCTACAGGAAGCCATCGAACAGCTCAGAAAACTGCTGCGTCAGCTCCGGGAAGAAGAAAAAGAAATGATCCTCGCGTCGCTGGAAGCCCGTTTTCAGCGGCTGCTGGCCGGCCAGACGCAGATTTACGACGACACCATGGATCTGGCAGAAACTCCTCCGGACCGCTGGCTGGATACGATGTTCGCTCACAGTCGCGAGATGGCCCGCCGGCAGACGGAACTGCACGAAGACTGCCGACAGCTTCTGGAACTGCTCCACGAAGATGGAACCTCAGTGGCCATCGTGCTGTCTGTGGAAGACATCTGTACCGACATGGAAACTGTCGCCGACCGTCTGCGGGACGCTCAGGTCGGTCCTCTGACACAGGACATCGAAAAAGACATCATCGATGCACTCGGAGAACTCATCGCGGCCACTCAGCAGGAAATGCAGGACATGCAGTCCGAATCGAATGCCGAGGCGCCTTCCGGATCGGCTGCCGAAAAACCGCCTCTGGTGCAGCTGATTGCCGAAATCAAAGTGCTCCGCTCCCTGCAGCTCCGGATCAACCGACGGACCGATCGGATCGATGCGCTGCTGTCTGATTCTGAACAGCGGGATCCTTCCGATCGCCGCACACTGCGGGATCAGCTCGCGGACCTGACGGTGCGGCAGCAGCGTCTGGCCGAATCCGCTCAGGAACTGGCCGAACGAATGGCTTCTCAGACTCCCTGACATGAAATGGATCGTGGGAAAACTGCTCGGCGATGCCGGAGAACGACAGGCCGTGCGTTACCTGAAACGGCAGGGATACCGCATTCTGGGACGTCAGCAGCGGAGTCGTTTCGGAGAACTGGACATCGTGGCTCTGGATCGGCAGCAGATCGTCTTCGTGGAGGTCAAGACGCGGAGAGGGGCGTCCGTGGAAGAGGCGCTCGAAGCAGTCACACCGGACAAGCAGCGGCGGATTGTCCGGGCGGCACGGGCATGGCTGAAGGAACGCCGACAGCTGGAACGTTCCTGCCGGTTCGACGTGGTGGCCGTCATCTGGACCGACGATGACCGGTCGCCGACAGTCAGGCACATTCGCCACGCCTTCGAAGTTCCTGGAAAAGGTCCGTTTTTCGGCTGATCGGCCACGGGCCGGACCATGGTTCCGCTGGTCGTCCGGAGTCGTGGATCCGTGTGCCGCCCCGGACTCGCGAGCGGTCCGGCGGGGCGATAAGATAGTGCCTTTGCACACTCCGATCCCGTGTTTCTGCCGGACACGGTCCGCATCACCGGACGGTCCGGCGGCTGTCTGACTGAGGTCATTTGGTTCATGCCCGGAAATTCCTTTGGACAGATGTTTCGCATCACCACCGCGGGAGAAAGCCACGGTCCGGGCAATGTGGTCATCGTGGACGGTGTGCCTCCGGGACTGCCGCTGAGCGAACAGGATCTCATTCCGGATCTGCAGCGACGGCGGCCGGGGCAGAGTCATCTGGTGACGCAGCGCAGGGAGGCCGACGAACCCGAAATCCTTTCCGGTGTGTTCGAAGGCCGGACGACAGGAACCAGTATCGCGATTCTCATTCGCAACACGGACCAGCGCAGCCGCGATTATTCGGAGATCCAGGACAAATACCGGCCAGGGCACGCCGATTTCACGTTCGATGCCCGATACGGATTCCGTGATTACCGCGGCGGCGGACGCAGCAGTGCCCGGGAAACCACAGCCCGGGTCGCGGCCGGAGCGATCGCCCGCAGGCTGATCGCTGCGGAATTCGGCGGGGCGGTGGTCGGCTACGTGATTCAGATCGGTTCCGTGCGCGCCCGCATTGAAGCTCCGGAACGAATCACGGCGGACCAGGTGGAATCACTGCCCGACGGTTCGCCCAATCTGGTGCGCTGCCCGGACCCGGCAGCGGCTGCAGAAATGCAGCAGGTCATCGAACAGGTGCGGCGCGAAACCGATTCCATCGGCGGAGTGGCGGAAATCGTGGCCACCGGAGTTCCGGCCGGGCTGGGAGACCCGGTCTTCGACAAACTCAAGGCGGACTTCGGAAAAGCCCTGTTCAGTCTGCCGGCTGTACTGGGAGTCGAATACGGGGTCGGCTTCGGCTGCGCCGACCGGCGCGGCAGTGAAAACAACGATCTGTTCACAACATCCGACCAGGGACAAATCTGCACGGAAACCAATCGACACGGCGGGATGCTGGGAGGCATCAGTTCCGGACAGCCGATCGTCCTGCGGGCCGCCGTCAAACCGACCAGCAGTCTGGCTCGTGAACAGAAGACCGTCACCCGTGGCGGAGAGCCCACCACGATTTCCACGCGGGGACGGCACGACCCGTGTCTGCTTCCGCGGTTTGTTCCCATGGCGGAAGCGATGGTCTGTATCGTTCTGGCGGATCACTGGCTTCGGTGGAAGGCGCTGAAAACATCATGACAGGACAGGTTCATGCCACGGATCTGCTCATGCAGCCGAACGATCCGTCCGATGTTCCGGTACTCGTCCTGTACGGTCCTGAACGATCCCTGAAACTCGATGTGCTGCACCGCATCCCGGGGTGCGCAGACACGGGGAACCGCAGCGACGAAGGGGAGGGCGATGACGAAGCGGAGTTCTGTTTTTCCCGCATGGAGGGCGACGAAGTCGAACTGTCGGATGTGACCGATGAGCTGCTGACCGTGTCCATGTTCGGAGATCGGCGGATCGTTCTCGTCGAAAATGCGGACGGATTCGTAAAGACCTTCCGGTCGGGACTGGAAAGATATCTGGACAAACCGGCCCGGACATCACTGCTGATTCTCGATGTGAAATCCTGGCCGAAGAATACGAAACTGGCCCGGCGGGTCAGTCAGATCGGCCTGGCCGTGGAATGCGGAACTCTGTCCGGATCGGCTCTGGTGAACTGGCTGCAGAATCTGGCTGTCAGCCGATACGAAAAACAGATCGACAAAGACACCGCATCCCTGATGGTCAGTCTGGCCGGCGATGACCTGGGGATCCTGCAGCAGGAACTGTCCAAACTGGCCTCTCTGACCGGCGACACGGCGGTGATCACATCCGAAGACGTCCGTCAGGCGGTGGGAGACTGGCGGGTACAGACGACGTGGGCCATGCTGGATGCGGTGCGAGACGGACAGGTGGGGGAAGCGATCGTCAGTCTGAACAGGCTGCTGGCTTCCGGCGAAGCCGCTCCCAGAATCATGGGCGGCATTTCATTCGTCTTTCGAAAGTTTGCCGAAGCCACAGAACGGGCACGTCAGACACGCGACGTCCGGTCCGCTCTGACAGCCGCCGGAGTGTTTCCTTCTGCGGTGACGCCGGCAGAAGCCTATCTGCGGCGCATCGGATACGGTCGGGCTTCTCGCATTCTGCAGCTTCTGGCCGACACGGATGCCGAACTGAAAGGAGGCAGCCGGGTCGACGAACAGCGACAGCTCGAACGCCTGCTGGTTCGCCTGGGCCGCTGAGATTTCAGAACACCGCAACGGCCCGTTTCCCGCTGCCAGAAAAGAATCCATGTCTCCGACCGACCGCATCTCTGTCGACGTCCATTTTCTGCCCGATCTGACTGATCCGGACGCCCTGGCCGGGGACACGGTGGTCGTGGTGGACATTCTGCGGGCATCGACCACGATTCTCACGGCCCTGTCCCACGGAGCCTCAGCGGTCCGTCCCTGTCTGACGGTGGAAGAAGCGCTGGAGATCCGCAGAACCTGTCCGGAGATCCTGCTGGGCGGCGAACGAGGAGGAAGACGGATTCCGGGGTTCGACCTGAGCAATTCTCCGCAGGACTACAGCCGGGAACGGGTGTCCGGACGGACAATCGCGTTCACAACCACGAATGGAACCCGCGCTCTGCTGCACTGCAGACAGGCAGGCCGGATTCATCTCGGCGCCTTCGTGAATCTGGGACGGCTGACCGACAGATTGTGCGATTCCGACCGACCGGTGCATATCGTCTGTGCCGGAACAGACGGATGTGTCACCGGTGAAGATGTGCTGTTCGCCGGGTGTCTTGTAGACCGCATCCGCCGTCAGCGGGCGGCCGTCCTGTCAGATTCTTCCCGGGTTGCTGCCGCCTGGTGGCAGCGGGAATCGAACCGCCGGACGCTGGCGGAGGCACTGCGGGAAACGCAGGGAGGACGGAATCTGGTGAATTTGTCGTACGACGCGGATATCGTTCAGGCAGCCCGGATCGATCATCATCCGATTTGTGCCCGATATGATTCCGGTCGGCAGCAGATCGTCCGTGCAGATGCGAAGGGATCCGGAGCCGGACAGGTATGACCGGACCAGGACACGGCGGATTCGCCGGCTCTCTCGCCCGGATGGAGATTCGAGTGAATCTCCGGATTCTTCCTGGTAGACTGAAAGAAGGCAGTCCCTGATCTTCGGATCTGTGAACCGAACGGAATGTTCAGGATGTTTCTGCAATGCATGCGTGTTTCGGTGCTGACCGCTGTGGTGGTCGGTTCCGGCCTGTCTGTTCAGGCGGAATTCAAAACCACAGGTGTCCCGGAATATGACGAAGCTGTCAGGCGGGCTGTTGCGTATCTGGGACGGCCCGATACCCAGATTCCGCCGAAGGCAACGAGTCTGGTCGCCTACGCCCTGCTCAAGGCAGGCGTGATCGACAAAACGGCGGCGGCCGGCACAGGCATTCGTGATGCCATCGACCGGGCATCGCGGACAGGCTATCACGGCTACGAACATGCCTACTGGTGCGGCGTCGACGCAATGCTGCTGGCTGACCTGGATGCAGAAAAGTACCGCAATGAAATTCAGGCGATTGCCGATCACGTGTCTGCCAGCCAGAGAGAAGACGGTTCGTGGGCCGAAAACGGTTCCCGTCCGGGCGACGTCAGTATGGCTCAGTATGCCATGCTGGCTCTGTGGGCCGCTGAACGAAGCGGCTGTCAGATCCGTTACGAAACCGTGGACCGGGCAGCCCGATGGCTGATCGCCAACGTGGAAAGTGACGGTGGCTGGACGTATCGCCCGGGAACCGATGAAGGCCGCACGCACGGACAGACATCGCACACGATGACCATGGCCGGAGCCAGCAGTCTGGCCATCGCGCGGCTCATGTTCTACGGACGTCGAATGACCACCAGTGACGGACAGGTCTTTGGAGCCGGGAAGCCGAAACTGAAATTCGGTGTCCTGGAAACCGTGAAGGAAGACGGCGACACCGGAGATCCGAATGTTCCGGATCTCGGAGGCTTCCAGCCGACAGTTTCCCGAGCGGAACTCGACCGACGCATCCGGCGCGCGTTCGCCTGGAACGAAGCGCGTTTCGAACCGGCCGCCGAGCCGATCGGCCCCAAAAACTATTACTACTACACTCTGGAACGCGCTGCCGCGATTCACGGAGTCAGTCTCGTGAAAGGGAAGGATCTGTACCGCACCTACGGTGACGGGCTGCTGACTCTGCAGGCAGAAGACGGATCGTTTTCTCAGCCCGGCAACGTCCTGTCCGGACCGATCGGTACGTGTTTCGCCATTCTGTATTTCGTGCGGTCCACGAAGTCGATTCTGGACCGGCAGTACGGTCGGGGTTCTCAGGTCGGCGGCCGCGGTCTGGAAAACATCTTTGGCGGCAGAAAGAAGAAACCGACCGGACCGCTCAACGAACTGCTCGCGTCCATGAGCGAACAGAATTTCGCGGATCTGGATCTGGACATTGATGATGTCGTGGAAAGCATTCAGTTCAGCAGCCGGGATGAACTGGTTGGACAGACGGACACGCTGCGAAAACTGATGAAGCATCCTGATCCGGAAATCCGACGCATTGCCTGCTGGGCGATCGGCCGTACCAGCCAGTTCGACCTCATCCCGCTTCTGATGGACGGACTCCGGGATCCGTCTTTGGATGTCAACATCGAAGCCCTGCTGGCGCTGCGATACATTGCACGCCGGCCGGACGGATTCGGCCTGACCCTGGAACCGCTGGCGGGAACCGGCGACATGGAAGAATCCGCACGGCTCCAGAAAGTCGCAGCCTGGCGGCAACAGGCGTGGCGGACCTGGAATCGCTGGTACCGCCGTGTACGGCCCTGGGAAGAAGGCGGCGGTCTCGACGAACTGCTGCTTCCCGAATGACGGCCGCACGAGTGGTGGAATTCCGAAGACATCCGGTCTGCCGTGCCCGCAATGCTTTCCGAAGCTCCCCGCGGCCGGACACAGTACCCGATGCATTTCTGGAATCGGTGCTGCGTTCTGTGGCGGACGCGGAGGCAGGACCACGGCAGGGCGGAAAGGCGGCAGGCGGGCGGCAGGGCGTCTCGGAGCACTCATCTTGCGGAATCTGCCGGATTCCCGGTACAACCCGGCGTTGTCACGCCATTCGGCAGACGTCGATTCACCGCACGGCTACGGACTGACCGGAAACGCATGTTGAGCTGGCTTCGACAGCGCATGTGCCGCGATCTGGCGATCGATCTGGGCACCACGTCGACCCAGATCGGTCTGCCGGGAGAAGGCATTCGGGTGGATGAACCGTCGGTGGTGGCCGTTCCCAGAAACGCCCGTCCGTCACCCGGGCGGAATCCTGCCGCCGGCCGACTGGCGCGGCAGATGCTGGGACGAACGCCCGAAAGCATTCAGGCCGTGCAGCCGGTCCGGCACGGTGTGATCAGCGACTTCGAACTGACCGAATCGATGCTGAAGTGTTTTATTCGAAAAGCAGCGGGGCGGCAGACCGGTCTGAAACCCCGCGTGGTGATCGCCGTGCCAGGGTGCATGACGGCGGTGGAACGGCGAGCGGTCATCAACTGCGCGGAACGGGCCGGAGCCGGACGGGTGTGGCTTGTGGAAGAATCCCGGGCAGCCGGAATCGGAGCCGGCCTGCCGATCTCCGAACCGCTGGCCAGCATGGTCTGCGATATCGGCGGAGGCACCACGGAAGTGGCCATCATGAGTCTGGGCGATATTGTTTCTGCCCGTTCCATCCGCACGGCCGGTGACGCCATGGATGAAGCCATTGTCCAGGCTCTGCGCCGCGGGTATTCCCTGCGCACCGGGCTGCAGTCTGCCGAACAGCTCAAGATCCGAATCGGCAGCGCTGCCCCGCTGGACAACGAACTGAGCTGCGAAATCAGCGGGCTGGATACGGCCAGTGGATCTCCGCGGCGGGCTGTCGTTACGAGCGAAGAAGTGCGTGAAGCGCTGTACGGACCGCTGGATCACATTGCCGACTGCATACGCAGCACCATCGAAACCTGCGATCCGGAACTTGTTTCCGATCTGGCCGAAACCGGACTGGTGCTGACCGGAGGCGGCGCTCTGCTGCGGGGCATCGACCGGTTCCTGAATGAACAGCTCGGAATTCCCGTTCGCATCGCCGATTCCCCCCGCACCGTCGTGACACGCGGAGCCATGATCTGTCTGGATCACCTGGACCGCTGGGCAGACCGACTGGACAGCGGAACGTAACAGGGCCCTGTTTCATGGACCGACGTCCGATCGGAAGACCATGGCTGGCCTGCACTGTGGTCGTGCTGCTGGCGGCAGCCGCAGGGTGGGCCCAGTCGCGTCGGCTCCTGACCGACGTGCGGATCGTGCTGCTGGATGCGCTGAGCCCGGGTCGTCTGGCCGTCATGTCCCTTGCACCGCCGTCCCCGAAAACCACTCTGTCAGCCCCTGCGGATTCACCGAAACGGGAACGCAACATTCTGGAACAGCAGCGGCGCCGGCTGCTCATCGAAAACGCCCGGCTGCGCAACGAACTGCGGCTGCTGCAGCGTTCTTCAGGACACCGCCGGCCGACGGAAACCGACTTTCTCCGCCTGCGTCTGGTGGAAGCCCGCATTCTGGGGCGTCGCGGCATCCCCGACTCCGTGAAAGATCTGCTCATCGACGCGGGAACCGCCCATGGTCTGCGGCATGAAGAACTGGTTCTCGATGCGTCAGGAATCGTTCTGGACCGCGGAACGGTCGACGGAGTGCAGCCGGGACACCCGGTCCTGTACGGAACGGCCGTCGTCGGACGCATCGACCGAATCGGACGGTGGGTCAGTCATGTGCTGCCGATAACCGATCCGAAATTTTCGGCGGAAGTCCAGCTGATCCACCATACCGCAGGAACCAGTCACCCGGGGTGCACGGGACTGCTGGAAGGTACGGGAAACGCCTGCCGCATCACCGGGACGCCGGCCACGGCATCGATTGCGGTGGGAGACGAAGTGGTTTCTGTCGATGCGGCCGGAATCATCGGGCCGCGGTTTTCCTACGGCCGTGTCATCCAGGCGGAGTTTCGCAGTGCCGGCCAGTGGGATGTCGTGGTCGAACCGGCGGTGTCTCCGACCGACGTGACCCGTGTGGCCGTCGCTGTGCCCCGCCTGAATTCCCGAAGACTTCAGTCCGTCCGCTCTGCCATCCAGGAAGATTCCCGGCCATGACATACGCCTTCTGTCTGACGGGGCTGACCTGGTTCAGCCTCATGCTCGAACAGGCCTTTCCGGATCTGTTTCCGTATCGGAGCATCATTCTGCCGGTGGTGATCGTCGGAATGCTTTGGGACGGGACATCCCGCGGGATTCTCGTCGGCGGCGGACTTCTGGTGGTCGACTGGATCATCCGACCGACCGGCCCGCCTCTGCTGCCAGTGATTCTCTCCACTGTCATCGCCGTTTTCATGACGCGGCGACATGCCCGAAATCGTCTGGCATACCATACCGGACGTCGCCGACAGCTTCCGGACTGGTCGTTGCCGGTCCTTCTGCTGCTGATGGCTGCCGGCGTTCTGACCATCACAACATGGCCGGACGTTACCGCTTCTTTTCCGGTGCTGCTGCCCCGTCTGGCTCTCTTTTTCCGAACGTCGGTGCCGGTCTGTATCCTGCTGACCGCGGTGATGCTGCTGACGTCGGAACCTGGCTGGCGGCGCATTTCCTGAGGCGTGCTTTTCCTGCCGACAGACCTTCGGCCCTCTGCTGTCTGAGCGATGCGGAATCAGCCACGGAATCCGGTTTTCGATGATTCGCCGTCCACGGTGATCGCCCCCGGTTCCGCTCTGCGGTTTCGCCTGCTGAACGTGGTGTTTCTGCTGGGAGCCTCCGCTGTTCTGGCACGAGCCGCGTGGATCCAGGGAACCCTGCGGGAGAAATATCTTCAGGCCCTCGAGGTCACAACGGTCGACTACGAACTGATCCCTGCCCGGGACGGACGGATTCTGGCCGGCGGAACCGTCCTGGCAGCCGACCAGGATCTGTACACCATCGAAGTCCACTACCGCTGGCTGGAAGACCCACCGGATGAACAGTGGCTGGCCAGGGCCGTCCGCAGTCAGCTCACACCGTCAGAGCGATCTGACAGACAGATCGTGGCCGACCTGCGGCAGCGGCAGCTGCGACGGCGCACGCAGTTGTGGCAGGAACTGGCCCGGCTGACCAGCATATCGCAGCAGGACCTGCAGGAACGCCGTCACGAGATTCAGCGACGGGTGCAGCGCATCGCTGCAGACGTGAATCGCCGACACCGCAGGCGACAGACCGACCACATGCGGCCGTCTGACCCGGCAGCCGATGAAGCAGCCCACCCCCTGCTGCGACTGGCATCGGCCGTCCGCCGGCTTGTGACAGCGGTTCCCGAACCGGCTGTCCCCGATCGCATCGTGGTGCGCGAAGAAGAAGACTACCATCCGGTTGTCGAACGGGTTTCGTTGAGCGTGGCGGCAGCCATTCGATCCCACCCGGAACGATTTCCGGGCGTTCGGGTCCGGCTGACAACGCATCGAACGTATCCGCAGGGACAACTGGCCTGCCATGTGGTCGGAGCCAGAACGTCTTTGAAACCCGAAGAACGCCGGAAGCTGAACGACGCCTGGCAGGCCGCTCTGAAGGACTGGATTCCGCGGCGCGGCCGCACGGGCGTCGAGTTCAGCTGGGATTTTCGTCTGCGCGGATCACCCGGTCTGCGCCGGATCGTCCGGAACCGCCGGCAGCAGATCATCGAATCCACGGTCATTCATGCTCCCCGGGCCGGTCGGGACGTGCTTCTGACCATCATTCCGTCACTGCAGCAGCACGCCGAACACCTGCTGGCTTCGGCCCTTCGCAGTCCCGCTGCCGACATCCCGCCGGACACCACCGGACACCGGCCCGAACCGGCCGGCGGATGCATCATCGTCATGGATGTCCGTGACGGCCGCATTCTGACCGCTGCCAGCGCTCCGGCATTCGATCTCAGAATGTTCGTGAACGGGCGCCCGGAAGAATGGAACGCCGTCAATGCCGATCCGCGACATCCTTTCCTGTCACGAATGGTCAGTGCCGTCCTGCCGCCGGGATCCGTGTTCAAACCGGTGACGGCCGCGGCAGCTCTGGAACACGGGCTCATGCAGCCGGAAACACGGTTTTCCTGCCAGGGATATCTGGAACGTCCCGACGAATACCGCTGCCTCATTTATCGCCGGTACGGAACAGGCCACGGCCCCATCACCCTGGCAGGAGCCCTGGCGAGGTCGTGCAACGTGTACTTTTTCGACGTCGCCCGGCGCAGCGGCCTGCGCCCTTTGACAGACTGGGCCCGGCGTTTCGGATTCGGCGTGCCGACAGGCGTCGATCTGCCGTTCGAGCGAAGCGGTCACGTTCCCGATTCCGCCGATCGTCTGCAGTCCGGCGAATCGTCCGCTCTCAACCCGGATGCAGCCGGTCTGGCTGTGGGACAGGCGAGTCTGACCGTCACCCCCATGCAGATTGTCCGCATGATGGCAGCCATCGCCAACGATGGATGGCTGGTTGTCCCGCACGTGGCCAGTCTGGAAGGCACGGCCCGGCGCACCGATGAAGCTCAGATTTCCCCGCGCAGTCTCGTCCGGAGACGCGTTCCGGGTCTTCATCGGGAAACCCTCCAGGCAATCCGGCGGGGGCTTGAGGACACCGTGCGGCAGCCCTGGGGCACCGCCTATGACACCGTGCGGACAGATGAAACGGACATTGCCGGAAAGACAGGAACGGCGGAAACCGGAACGAATCGTCCCGATCACGCCTGGTTCGCCGGCTATGTGCCCACCGATCAGCCTCGTTTCGCATTCGTCGTGGTTCTGGAACACGGGGGTTCCGGCAGTCAGGCAGCCGGGAACGTGGCGCGGGAACTGGTTCGCGGTCTGATGTCCGCCGTGCGGCTGTCCGACTGAAGCAGTCGCTGCCTCCAGCCGCTTCAGTCATCGGGAACAGCCGCAGCCGGAATCATGCCCGGTGCCGGATTGACACGCGACAGACGTCGGGAATAGTGCACCGCGACAACGGCCAGCACCGCCAGAGCGACCACGGAAATGAGGACGGAGGCGTCATTGAGCAGTCTGAGGTAATTCATGTCCTCGGACATGCAATTTTTCGCAATCATCAGCACCACGTATCCCAGATATCCCAGCGAGTCGGCCAGATACATCAGATAACCCAGGTTTCCGGTTTCCCGCGAGGCAGCGATGAGCCGTTCGAAGATCGTCGTGTGAAAGATCACATACGGCACGTACATCCCCAGTCCCAGCAGAACCATGAACGGAAACGGACTCAGCCAGCCGGCCCGATGACCGGACACCGTTGCCAGAATCAGAGCGAACCCCAGACCGACGAGCATCAGCGACGTGAGAAAGGCCACTCGATTGTTGCGGATCACGATGGCCGCTCCACTCACAGCCGTCACGGCGATCATCACCCAGAATTCCGATCGGGCAAACACATCCGGCTTCCGGTCGATTCCCAGATTCTTCCAGATCTCCACAGCAAAATCGTCGCGGATGCTGCGGAGCACCGTCAGCAGAACGAAGATGAACAGCAGACCGCTCAGTCCGGTCGCGTGGCGTCTGAGAAAAGCGCGGCGTTCGCTGCGGGTCATGGGCGGCCGCCGGGCCCGATGGGCAACGTCTGTTTCCGACGGCTGCGGGATGCGACTGAGCATCCAGACGCCGACCAGCAGGGGCGGCACGAAAATCATTCCGGTCCAGAACGGCATCCAGAACTCGGAAACTCCGTCTTCGATCAGCCGCCGGCCGACGGATTTCACGACTCCCGATGCCAGGATGAAGCTGGCGCACAGTCCGGCCGTCAGCGCTTCGGTGACCTGGCGTCCTTCCAGAAAGGCGAGAACCAGTCCGAAAACCATTCCCAGCGACAGCCCGTTCATGAACATCCAGATGAAGTTCCAGGGAGGCGGAGTGATGGCGAACAGGAACAGAGCCGCTTCGGCTGTCCCGATGAGCAGCAGGATTCCGGCCACGCGCCGTGACGCAGGCATTTCGGAAACGAACTTGATGCCCAGAAATTTGGAAAGCGTGTAACCGGCAAGCTGAGACGTCACCAGCAGTGTCTTGAAACCGATGTTCTGCAGCAGAGCCGACCCCTGTGTCAGGGCCGCATCGTCGAACGTTGCGGCCGTGAACGGTTTGCGAAAAGCGTACATGCAGAAATAGGTGGAAAACGCGGCCACGATCGCCCAGACCGAAAACCCGAAGGACCCGGCCCGTCCAGGTCGGTCAGAAATGGAAGAAGAGCCCGTTGTGTTCATGCTGTCGACAACATAAATACAGACAAAGAAACCGAATGCTGCACTTCCGCCTGAAAGGTTCTCTCGATGAACACGCCGTCGGTCCTGGCTGAGGACATTCTGACGCTGCTGCGCGAACGAGGAGATTCCCAGTACGGATCAGAAGCAGTGTCGCAGCTCGAACACGCTTTGCAAACGGCCGTGCTGGCCGAACAGGCAGGATCCGACAGCGCACTGATCACGGCTGCCCTGCTGCACGATGTGGGCCATCTGCTGCACGACCTGCCCGATGATGCACCGGAACACGGAATCGATGATCGGCACGAAGTGTCCGGCGGACGCTGGCTGGAAGAACGGTTCGGTCCTCAGGTTGCAGAGCCGGTGCGGCTGCATGTGGCTGCCAAACGTTATCTGTGCGCCGTGGAACCGGCGTACCGAACGTCGCTCAGCGGCCCGTCCGAACTCAGCCTTCAGCTTCAGGGAGGTCCCATGACGGAAGACGAAGTTCAGGACTTCGAATCGCATCCGTTCTTCGAGCAGGCTGTCTGCCTGCGCCGCTGGGACGATGAAGCCAAAGTGCCGGACCGTGCGGTGCCGGATGTGGGCGCCTTCCGCATTCACCTCGAAACGGCCCTGGGGAAATCGAAGGATCCATGACATCCTCTTTCGATGTGGCCGTGGTGGGAGCCGGAATTGTCGGCCTGGCCCATGCGTGGATGGCCGCTCGCCGCGGACTGCGAGTCGCTCTGTTCGAACGCCATGCCGCAGCCCGCGGTGCATCCGTGCGCAACTTCGGCATGATCTGGCCGATCGGCCAGTCTCCCGGACAGCGCCATGACCTGGCCCGACGCAGCCGCGAACTGTGGGATGAAATCATCGCCGCCACCGGTCTGTGGTGCCGCCGCCGCGGATCTCTGCACCTGGCCTTTCGAGAAGATGAATGGACGGTGATGCAGGAATTCTGCGATCGGCACGGACGGGAATGCGAAACCCGGCTGCTGACGCCCGACCGGATCCGTGAGATCGCTCCGGCTGCTCGAACGGACGGACTGCGGGGCGGACTGTACGGTCGCCTCGAAATCGGTGTCAGCTCACCGGAAGCCCTGGCCGCCATCCCCCGCTGGCTGCACGAACAACTGGACGTCCAGGTGATGTGGTCCACGCCGGTGCGGCAGGTGTCCGCATCCACCGTGACAGCGGCCGACGGACGAACCTGGTCTGCCGAACGAATCGTCGTTGCCGGTGGCACGGAACTGGCAGCTCTGTGTCCGGACAGCGTCCGGCGACTGCAACTGTCGCACTGCCGACTGCAGATGCTGAAAACCGAACCGCAGCCGAACGGCTGGGACGCCGGCCCGCTGATTGCAGGAGGACTCAGCCTGCAGCACTACCCGGCGTTTTCCGACTGCCCGGGACTGCCGGCACTGAAACAGCGCATCCAACACGAAACGCCCGAACTCAATCGCTTCGGAATCCACCTTCTGGCCGCTCAGAATCAGCACGGGGAGGTGATTCTGGGAGATTCCCACGAATACGGAGAGACGGTGTCCGTTTTCGATCGGGTGGAAATCGATGAACTGATTCTGCGGGAAGCCCGACGGATGCTGAACCTGCCTTCGTTTCGCATCACCCATCGCTGGCATGGCGAATACATGGTCTTTCCCGATCCGGCCTGCAGCATCGATCGTCCGGAACCGGGAATCGTCGTCGCCGTCGCTCCCGGCGGAGCCGGAATGACGCTGGCCTTCGCCGAAGCGGAACAATTCTGGCAGTCCGATGCGGCCTGGTGAACTCCGGCAGATCCGGGCACAGCCTGGAACGGTTCCCGTCCGCAGCCGAAATGCCGTCAGGAATTCCATGCGTTTTCATCTGTGGCCCGGCCGAGTGCGGCTGGACGCAGAGAATCGAGCCGATACAGTGACCGATCCGATATCCGCAGTGCGAACGAGCCCGCCATTCGCGCAGCCCGCCGTGGTTTCTCGAATTCAGATCCTGCCATGACACTCCGACTGGTCCTGTTCGGATCCGGTTCGTTCGCCGTTCCGCCGTTTCGCACCCTGCTGGAATCCGAATACGACGTGGCGGCCGTCTGCACACAGCCTCCCCGGCGCGGCCGCGGACATCACCACCACGAATGTCCGGTACAGAAACTGGCCGAACAGTACGGAGTTCCCGTTCATCAGCCGGCCCGCGTGAACGCTCCGGATGCACTGAAGACTCTGACGGATCTGGCCGCGGACGTCTTCGTGGTGGCCGCGTACGGACAGATCCTCCGGCCCGAATTCCTCGCGATCCCGCCACTGGGCGCATTCAATCTGCATGGATCTCTGCTGCCGCGCCACCGAGGCGCCGCGCCGGTGCAGTACGCCATCTGGAAAGGAGACCAGGAAACAGGCGTCACCATGTTTCGAATCGAACCGGCCCTGGATTCCGGTCCGATTGCAGGATCCGTCCGAACGAAGATCGGCCCCAGGGAAACCTCGGGAGAACTCATGCAGCGTCTGGCCGAACTGAGCGGCCCCCTGACGGTGGATGTTCTGGAAAAGCTCCGGAAAGGAACTCTCGTGCTGGAACCGCAGGATGAAAGCCGCGCGACACACGCTCCGAAAATCACAAAAGACCAGGGGCAGGTCGACTGGACTCGTTCTGCAGCAGAAATCGACTGCCACGTGCGGGCCATGCAGCCCTGGCCGCGGGCCGCTTCCACTCTGATCTCCGCGACCAGACGCCTGCGATGCATTCTTCTGGACGTGGAACCACTGGTCCAGGCTCCCACTCGTCCGGTCGGTCACATCGAAGAATCCGGAAAACGACTCACGGTCGCCACCGGCTCCGGCCTGCTGGAAATCCGCCGCATCCAGCCGGAAGGAAAACGCGCTCTGGATGCGGCCGCGTTCGTCAATGGCTATCACGTCACAACCGACTGCCGGTTTTCGTGATGCAGCAGGCCCGTTCCTCCTGATGCCGTCCAGGTCGTTCTGACAGCGGCCCGGACGACCGCCATGTCCTTCCCCACGGAACGGTTCCAGACGGTGCAGCCCGCACAATCGCTGCGGCCGTCGAAATCCAAAATGATCCGGCACTCACGCCACCGGTGAGCTACAGTCGCGAAGGGAACCACCGGTCTGCTCAGCCCGCAGCGCGTTCCCGCCCGGCTCCCGTTCTTCTGTGTCCACTCCCCAGGAAACACAGAATCCCATGGAATCTGCCCTCTGTCCCTCCCGGCTCCGTTCTTCGGCTGCCGAACAGCCTTCCGCCGCCCGCAAACCGGACGGACGGACAGCGGCCACGGTCGTCTGGCTGACAGTTCTGCTTCTGATCGGTCTGTTGATCATGGGCCGCAGCAAAGCCGATCCGGATCTGTGGGGCCACGTCCAATACGGAAAAGATGTGCTGCGTGACGGTCGGCTGCACGCCACGACAACCTGGTCCTATGCGGTGACCGACCACCGCTGGATCAACCACGAAAACCTTGCAGAACTGATCATGGCCGGTGCCGATGTGGTCGGCGGGCAGACCGGGCTGTTGCTGCTGAGATCCGTGCTGACGCTGCTGGTTCTGGGAATTCCTCTGTGGCACGCCTGGCGCCAGGGAGCCGGACTGATGTCCGCTGCGGTGCTGACGGTGCTGCTGGCCTGCGGGATTTCCTTTCACTGGCTCATTCGCCCACACATGTTCAGCTATGTCGGAACTGCCGTGTTGCTGGCTCTGCTGAGCCGCACAGTTCCGGCCGTGATTTCCCCGCGCCCGGCACACGGCGTCACCGAAAGCCGCACGGTCTGGTGGATTCCTGTCCTCATGATCGCATGGACGAATGCCCATGGCGGGTATCTGGCCGGCATGGCCATTCTGGCCGCCTGGCTGGGACTGGACGCGATCGATCTCCTGATCCGACGGGACTCCCGCGCTGCAGCAGCCGTGCGGCATCATGCACTGCTGCTGACAGCGTCGGCGGCCGCCTGCCTGATCAATCCCTACGGATTCGAACTGCATGTGTGGATGACAGAAAGTCTGGGACATCCTCGACCGGAAATTTCCGAATGGGCCGGACTGCCGCTGCTGTCGGAAACGGCTCTTCCCTTCTGGATCATCGTTCTGACGGCGATGATCTGCGTGAAGCGCACCACCGCTGTCGTCCGGTGGCCGGGATTCGTCCTCCTGGGACTGCTCGCATGGCAGACGATTTCTCATCAGCGGCACCTGCCCTTTCTGGCCATCGCAGCTTCATTCGTTCTGGCCCCGCACGTGGAATCGATTGTCCGGCAGGTCACCGAGCAGCTTCGGCTGCTGACATCACCGGGAAGCACCTGGCTGCGCCGGAATTCCCTGTTTCCCGCCATCATTCTGACCGGACTGCTGTCCGCGCTTCTGTATCCCCGACAGGCCGTCCTCAGCGTGGATCGCAGTTTCTATCCCGTGTCCGCTCTGCAGTTCATGGCCGATCGGCAGCTTGAAGGACGGGTTCTGGTCACGTTCAACTGGGCTCAGTACGCTCTGGCGGCCTTCGCCGAAATGAGTCCGGAATCCCGGATCGCCATCGATGGACGGTTCCGCACGTGCTATCCCCGGCCGGTCATCGACATGTACTTCGACCTGTTTCTCGGTGAATCCCCTCCGCAGGGGCGCTGCCGAGACACCGCATCGGGGCCATTCGATCCGTTTCGTGCTCTGGATTACCAATCCCCCGATCTCGTTCTGCTCGAACGCCACCGGCATCCGCAGGCCGCCCGGACGATCCGACAGGCGCCCGGCTGGACTCTGCTGTATCAGGACAGTCTGGCCGAACTGTGGGGACGTTCGGATCGCTACGACCATCCGGACTCTCCGGACCGGATTCCGGTGACAGAACGAAAAATCGGCAATACCCCGCAGATCGGCAGCGCCGTCTGGCCGGCCTTTCCCGTGCGGTCGCTTTGAACAACGCGGCGGCCGCGGCGGTTTTCCGGAGACACGTGGGAACTGTTTTGCACAATCGTCTGCATTGTCCGCGCAAATGCCGGATTCCCGAACGGCTGATTCTGACAGTGGGAAATCGTTTTTCCCGTCGGCATCGACACGCTCTGTTCGTTATTCTGTCCCCTGCCTTCCGGTGCGTCTGTTTCCTTCCTGCCTGTGAGTCGTCCCGTCATGAAACGTTTTTGTCTGACAGTGCTGCTGCTGATTCTTTCCCTGTCGGCTCCTGGCCGCACCGACGATGCATCGCCGCCTGCCCGTGTGACGCCTCTGGTTCCCCCGGAACGTCTGTGGGAACCGACGGCCGTTCCCGACCGGATCGTCCTGAGCTGGGAAGCCGATCCCGCCACGACCATGTCTGTGACCTGGCGAACGGACATGACTGTGGTCCAGGCCGTGGCGGAAATCGCCGAAGCCGACGGCGGCCCGAAGTTCGTCAGCACCCGCACGTCCGTCCAGGCGGCATCGCAGAAACTCGAGACGAATCTGGGCATCTGCCAGCACCATTCGGTCACGTTTCGCGACCTGAAACCGGACACCCGCTATCTGTACCGTGTGGGCGATGGAGCCAACTGGAGCGAATGGTCAGAATTCCGGACGGCCTCGGCCGAAGCAGCCCCGTTCCGCTTCGTCTATTTCGGAGACGCTCAGAACGACGTCAAGTCGCACTGGTCCCGCGTGGTCCGGCGTGCTTATCGCGATGCACCGCAGGCCGCCTTTCTGATTCACGCCGGCGACCTGATCAATTCTTCGGAAAACGATGCCGAATGGGGCGAATGGTTCTACGCATCCGGATTCATTCACCGATCCACCCCCTGTGTGGCGACTCCCGGAAATCATGAATTCGGCCGCGTGGGCGATACGCGGGAACGCCGCCTGTCGCGCCACTGGCGGCCGCAGTTCACGTTTCCTCAGAACGGACCGGAAGGACTCGAAGAAACCGCCTACTGGTTCGATTATCAGGGAACGCGGTTCGTGTCGCTGAATTCCAACGAACGTCACGACGAACAGGCCGCATGGCTCGACCAGGTTCTCAGCGACAACCCGAATGCCTGGACCATTCTTCTGTTCCATCATCCCATGTATTCGGCCAGCGCCGGACGCGACAACCCCCACCTGCGGAAACTGTGGCAGCCGGTTATCGACCGCCACCACGTGGACCTGGTGCTGCAGGGACACGACCACACGTACGCCCGGTCTCAGCTCATGACGGCAGAAGTCAATCTGGCCACCGGCGTCAGCCATGCCGATCCTGATACGGGAACCGTTTATGTCGTTTCCGTCAGCGGACCGAAAATGTACGACCTGGGACGTCGGCCGTTCATGAGACGTGCGGCCGAAGACACGCAGCTTTATCAGATCATCACGATCGACGGAGACACACTGACCTATGAAGCCCGCACTGCCATTGGCGACCTGTATGACGGATTCGTTCTGAAAAAAGGCGAGGGATCAAAACGGACTCTGATCGACCGGATTCCCGATGTTCCGGAACGGCGGCGGGCGGAAAGCGAACGCCGGAAACGTCCGAAGGCCGAAGACATGGTGAACGAATGGCTGAAGGAAATGGATGCCAACCGGGACGGGCAGCTTGTGCTGAGTGAACTGCCGACGGATCTGCGGGTGTACTTCCCGGCCATCGACACCAATCAGGACGATGTCTGTACCCGGGAAGAACTGCTGGCTGCCGCCCGCACGCTGGCCGGAGCCGAATAAGCGGTCTGCCGGACAGACGGTCTCGTCCTGCCGGCCCCTGAAACAGGCCCGTTTGCTCGCGGTCCGCCGACTGTCCCGACAGCCGGTGTTTCAACGCGAAACACAGATGGCGGAAAACGCCACCTGGACATCTTCGGCCGCGTCCGCATCCGATCGGCGGCCTTCAATGCGGATTCCCCAGGGACGCCGTTCCGGAACTTTCACCCGAAGCTGGTCGTGATCGATCGGATGCGATTCCACATCGGGTGATGAGGTGAGCGGCGGCGAAAAAGGAATGTGGACGTTGGCACGCTTCTGGCCCGGCTCGAAGTGCATCACCACGATCCCTTCGACCATCTCCCCTCCCATGTCATCCTGTACGCGTTCGAACCGGGCCTGCTGCTGTTCGGAAACAACCTGAATGTCGCCTCGCACCCGATCGACAGACGGCAGAACGCCTGCCCCGCCGGCTGCTGCAGACGGGGCGGCCGCCGGCATCCCGCTGGCCGCGGACTGCTGCGTCGCCGGACCGCTGTCTGCCCGGACAGATCGGGTGCCCACCACAGCCGGCATTCGTGGTGGACGATCCACACCTTCGGCCGGCCTGTCTTTCCGGTCGGGCCGCAGCCGACTTCCCCGGAACAATCGGAACGGCAGAGGCCGTTCGGAATCGCGTCGACCTTTTTCGTCCCCCGAAGCGGTGGCTTCCGAAGGTCGCTGCCGCCGCTGCCTCCGCCACCCTCGTCCCGAACCGCGCTCCGGCCGCTCATCCGTCAGCAGGTCCTCAACCTGCCAGGCGCGCGGTGCCAGAGACGGCCGATCCGTATCGGGAACGTTTTGTGTGACCTGGGGCGAAGCCAGCCAGTCGGGCGAGGCATCAATCAGGGAATCGGCCGACAGATCAATCATTGTCAGCGCTTCCCGGTAACTGTGACGACTCCGCGGAACACCGAAAAATTCCTCCGGAATCGGGCTCATCAACGACACGACCAGCAGCAGAAACAGAATTCCGGCAGGCCAGCCCGCCAGAGACGATTCCGGCGGCACGATGCACAGAGCAATGACACAGGGAGGAAACAGAGCTGCCATGCCGGCCAGCAGCAACGTGGGAGTCTCCGCGGAAACGCCTCGGGCCGGTCGAAACAGCATCCACGCAAACAGGCTGACCAGACCAGTGAAAGCCGCCAGAATCACGGCAATCGACTCGCTCGGCACACCAGTCTGCGCCCCTTCGGACCGCAGATGCCACAGAAACAGGGCCAGCACCAGCAGGCCGGCCCAGATTGACACGGCTGCCGTGCGGCGAGCCAGAAGGCGTCGAGAAGTGTGATCGAGTGGAAACACAGCGTCCGGTTGATGCAGGATAACGGTTCCGCCCGAATCCCGAAGAATCCATCGCAGGAAGATCAGCAGGCTGCGCATCATAGGGAAACCGGCAGGTTCCGAGAACCGCAGTTGTTCAGTCCGGCCAGTTGTCCCGAGTGGACCGAACACGGAATTCGATGAACGGCGGGCCGGCCCTCTGACCCGGTGACCGTACCGCGTTTTTCGCCACTGCCTTTTCCGGACCTCCAGGACCGTTTGTCATCTGTTGCCTGCTGACGGGCTGCCGTGTCCTGCTCGGTCCGCTTTCCAATTGTCCGGATTTTTCCAGGAAATCCGGACCCCGATATTGTGCGAGCGAACGCTCCCCCTAAGATCATTGACACTGAGACTCAGTCTCAATCTATACCAGCCGTCCGGTTTTCAGGGGTGTCCGGGCACGAGCTTTCCCTACAGACCATCGAGGATCACTTGTCATGCCACGTCCCAATCGTCGCGGGTTCACGCTCATTGAACTGCTGGTCGTCATTGCGATCATCGCGATTCTGGTGTCCCTGCTGCTGCCGGCCGTCCAGCAGGCTCGTGAAGCCGCTCGGCGAACGCACTGCCGCAACAATCTCAAACAGATCGGTCTGGCTCTGCACAACTATCTGGACGTCAACACACGGTTTCCGCCGTCCTTCGTTTCCGATATTGCCACAGTCGATACGACGGGAGGCGACTGGTCGGTGCAGGCCCGGCTGCTGCCTTTTCTGGAACAGGCAAACCTGTACGCCATCGGCGATTTCTCCCAGTCGTACGAAGATCCGGTCAACGAAGGCATCGCCGGTCAGCGGGTCACCACATTTCTGTGCCCGGACGAGATCAATGACAAGGCACGCACATCCGGAGGAACGGCCATTCATTATCCGCTCAGCTACGGCTACAACGGCGGGACATGGAACGTGTGGGACAACGCGAGCCAGCGGCCGGGGAATGGAGCGTTTGCGCCCAACGTTTCGTTCCGCCCCCGTGATTTCACCGACGGGATGACCAACACGATGGCGTTCATGGAGGTGAAGGCATACACGCCCTACAACCGGGACGGAGATTTCGGAACGGCGACCCTGCCGACCGGTCCGGCCGATGTTCAGGCACTGGTCGACATGGGCGGCACCAACAAGGCCGACAGCGGCCATACGGAATGGGTTGACGGGCGGGTGCATCAGAGCGGTGCCACGGCCGCTCTGCCGCCGAACTCCGAACTCATCATTCCCGGCGGCACAACGAACGAAGGGGATTACACGTCGTGCCGGGAAGACAAACCCTGCACCACCCCGACCTACGCAGCCGTGACATCGCGAAGCTATCATCCCGGAATCGTGCAGGTGCTGCTGATGGACGGTTCTGTGCAGACCGTCAGCGACAGCATCGACCTGCAGACCTGGCGCAATGCCGCTCAGCGCAACGACGGCAATGTGCCAGACGCGTTCTGACGGATGCCCCGTCATCAGACGCCGCCCGATCAACAGGACGCGGCGGACGGGAAGTCCTCCGCCGCACGGCTGCTGTCCCGGCCACCACCAGACTCTGCCCTTCTGGTTCCTCGAAGAACCGAAAAACAGGCTCTTCGCGGATTCATGAGCGCCGGGTTGAAAAATGTGGAGATGCCGGTTTGATCGGTGGTTGTACCAACGCCATTCGATCAGGGAGACCGGCATGTCCACGAGCGTATTCTATCGGGCACTGGGGATTCATGGCTACAAACACCAGTCGATTCGCGAGGGGTGCATCCGCTCATTGGTGGTCATGTTGCGAGGTTGAGGGTTTTCCAGAAGGTGTGCCAATTTTTGTTGAGGTCTTGGGCACGGAGCGCGGTGATGGCGGTGGCTCCGTGGGGAGTCCAGTGCATGCCGAGGCCTTTCAGCCGCATGCCCACGAGTTGTTTCGCCGTCGATTCGATCATTCCGGTGCCGATCTGCCAGCCGTTGGCCCGATACGCGGGATAGTCGGTTTGATCCAGACGCGGCTGCACGTAGGGGATGAGCGCTTCCAGAGCCTGCCGTTTCCTGCCGCGTCGCGAGGCCCGCTCTTGCAACAACCAGGCCAACAGGCCTTCGCCCCCCTGATGCCGCAGCCGCTCCAGAGCCGTGTCGACCCAGGCCTGGATGGCGTCCTGTTCGGTGTGCAGAGTCTTGCCGCATGCCCACACGTGTTCGCTGGCGTGGTACCAGTCGAGAACGGGTGAAGCGTCGGCGAAGTACCTCTGATGGATGGTCCAGCACCAGTCGGCCCCGTCCGCGGCAAAAGTCTTTTCCTGCGCCTGGCGATACCCGCAGCGGCACGCCAGCCGATACAGCGAGGCGGCGAAGGAAAGGAAATCGTCTTCCTGTCCCCACACAACCCGCTTGTGCCAGCGGTCATCGTCGTCCTGCCAGTTGACGCAGCCGACGCGCATCTGCTTCCAGATCAGCCGCTGTTGGCCGGGGTGCTGCGGGTCCGGCTCGGTCTGGTTCGTGCAGTACATGATGCCGTCGCAGCTGACGTACACCCGTGCGGGCGTGATCTCCGGCTGCGGCCAGCGACGCTGTCCGGCGGGTTGCTGCCGCCAGAATTCGACCTCGGCCAGCCGCTTTTGTTCGGCAGCGCCGCCCACATCATGGACCAGCTTTGCCATCGGATCGGTCCGAGATGCACGCCGTGCTGATCGGCCATCAACTGTTCCAGGCGGGTGAAATGTTCCAGTGTCGCCAGTTGGCAGATGTTCCGGGCCAGCAGCCGCGTGATCCGATGATTGCCGCAACAGACCACCGCGTCCGCCGGCATCCGCCACGCTCCGCACTCGCGGCAACGATAGCGGGTTCTTTCGCAGGTCACCGGTCCACTCTGGCTGGTGACCGTCACCAATCGCTTTCCGTGATTCCGCATCGGGCGTCCGCAACACCAGGGATGCCGCAACTGGTTCGCACACTTTTGAAATCCGACCTCCAGGACCACCTGCCCCACGCGATCTTTCAGCTGTTCGGTCTGCTGCTCCAGCGGCAAGGATTCGGATGTTTCGAACTGATCGTTCAGACAGGCCACTTTCCGACCATCAATGCGTATGATAACCTCGACATTCATGGGTACCCTCTTCTCACCACCCCTACCACCATTCAACGGATGCACCCATTCGCGACGAAGGAACCGCCCGGATCGGTCCTGTTGAAGGGAATTCCGGCAGCTCGTAAACTGAATTCAGTCCGGATCTCCGATGGTTCTGTTTCCTGGACATCCGTGAGCCGGACCGGACATAAGGCACGAATCCCATGAAGGACACTTCCGCCGCTGATCGTCTGCTTGAACGTGTCCGGTTTCGTCTTGACCTCCGGTCATTCGCCCGGACTGCATCCATCATCGGGCTGGTTCTGGCGGGCGCCGGGACGGCCGTCGTCCTGATCGTTCGTCTGCTGGGACTGCTGGCACCCGAACAGGAAAATCTCTGGTGGCTGGTCGGACTGATCCCCGCCGCACTGCTGATCGCCTGGCTGCTGCACCGTCGTGCCGGCACGGCAGCCGCGGCCCGGGCTGTCGATGCTCATGCGCGGACCAAAGACCTGTTTCTCACCCTGACAACACTGTCCACTTCAGCCGGTGCCTACCAGCCGCTTGTGGAACAGGCGGCCGAACGCCGGTCTGCGGAAGTCGATCCGGTCCGCGTTGTCCCGTTCCATCCCTGGCCGGCCGTCAAAAAACTTTTTCTGGCGGGAACCGTTCTGGCTGTCACCGCGGCGCTGACGCCCCGGCTGGACCCCTTCGGGCACGTGGAAGCCGTCCAGCAGGCCGAACGGCAGCAGGAAGAACTTCAGGCCGTGCGCCGGTCCGCCCGGCAGCGGCGCGAACAGCTCAAGAAGAAAACGCGGGCTCTTGAAGAAGCCGAACGGGAACTGGAAAGCCGCGTTGCCGAACTGAAACAGGATTACCGCCGCATGCAGCCGAAACAGGCGCAGGCCAATGCCCGCATCCTGACCCGACACCGGTCGGCTCTGAGCGAACAGTGGAAGGCACGAAGCAGCGAGTCCCTGCGGCAGATGATGAACCGGCCGCTTTCCGGTCAGCAGATGGGCAGCAGCCGCAGTCAGAAGATGAAACAGTGGCTGAAGGAACTTCAGGAAGGACGAGCGGACAGCCTGCAGAAAGAACTGCAGAATGTCCGCAGCACCATGCAGGCCCTGATGGAAGCTTCTGATCCGGAAGAACGCCGCAAACTCGCCGGCCGCCTCCGACGCCAGCTCCAGGACCTGAAAAAGTTCGCGTCCGATCAGGCCGCATCGAAGGAGCTGACCAATGCGCTGCGCAGCGCCCTGAAAGCTCTGGAAACAGTCCGCCCGGGGCGCGATGAATCCTCTGAGACAATGACGCCGGAAGCCATGCAGGCCCTGAAAGAATCGCTCGAACTGGCCCAGGCGGAACTGGAACAGCTGGCGCGTTCGGCGAAGGATCTGAAGCGGATTGAAGATGCTCTGAGAACCATCCAGATGGC
>WFTL01000056.1 GCA_015485495.1 Planctomycetaceae bacterium | reverse complement strand
TCCCCTGCCTCAGCCGCCCGTCCCTCTTGTCTTCGTACCCCTCCCTCACTTCGCCAGGCCGCACCGCCAATCCGCCACCTTCGATCGCCCTTTTCTGCCGATCGCTGCCCAGCCATCCCTGTCCGCCGGGATCTGCCATCTGGTCCCCGCAGAATTCCCGACGCCCCGGCCACAACGCAACACCACCACCAACACCGCCAGCACGCCGGAACCATCGGCGCACACAAAAAAAGCCCTTTGCGGTGTGAGCGTGGGGAATAACCGGGGTGGGGTCGGATTCAGGGAGCTGGGTGACTGCCTGGATTCTGGTCCCGATTAACGCCGCACAACCGCAAAAGGGCTTGCTGGGTGACTGTCTCCCACTACAAATGACGTGCCATTTTTCCGTACTGTTTCTCTGTCGGCGCGCGCCGAATCGCGTTTCCACAGCGTTTTCCCTGACAATCATCGCCCCCAAAAGTTTGAATCTCACCAACTGGCGGATCCCGATCGTTGAATTTTCGGCGCCGAATCGGTAGCGTGACACCGTTTCGACACTCGGCGCCGCAGTATGTTTCCCAACCAGACCACTCAAGTGACGACGTTTCGGCGCTATGCCGTCCCGGTAGCCGGGGCGTTGTCTGTGATCTATGCGCTGGCCGTGCTGTGGTACGTGGCCACGTTCCCGGAACTTGGGATTCGCTGTCTGCTGCCACGAGTTTCAGTGAGCGAACGGACGGATTCCGGTCTTCCGGTGGTCCGATTCAGCGGCAACAGCATTCCGGTCGGTCTGCAGCCGGGCGATGTCCTGCTGCAGATCAACAATCATCGAATCCGCACATTTCTCGATTTTCTTTTGGCCTGCAGCGGGCTGAATACAGCGCCTCTGGCCACAGGAGCCCGTCTCCATCCGGGAGCGGATCCGTCGGAAGCGGCTCGCGATCAGATTCCGGCGCTGGTGGAAATTCCGGATCCGGACCGCAATCACGCGCCCGTGCGTTACGTGCGAGTGCAGTTTGAACGGGACGGACCGGACGGGCGGCCGGTTTCCATGGATACGTTCGTGGCCGTGCGTGCCCCGGCCACCACCGAAGTGCTCGCCACCGTCGTGTGGGTTCTGGCTCAGTCTGCCATTCTTCTGGTGGCTCTGGCCGGCTACTGGCAGCGTCCGGAGGATTCTGTGGCCCGGACGTTCTGTTTCATGTCCAGTGCGACGATGGTGGCGTTTTCGGGCGGATTCCACTGGTGGATCATCGCCGGTCATCCGGCGCTGAATATTCCCTTTGCAATATGCATCACGCTGGTACCGGCAGTGACGCTCCACTTCTTCCTCAAGTTTCCCCGTGAAGTCCGCATTCTGTCCACGCATCGTCGGCAGACGCTGGCAGCTCTCTACGGCCCGCTGACCGCCCTGGGAATCACCCTTGCATTCATTTACTGGTGCGCGTACGCACTGAACGGCCGTCCGGATGCCGCGGGACTGACGGCCATGCAGCAACTGACCGCCGTGGTGCGGGAAATGCTGGTCGGACACCCGGGACCGCTTCCGGCGGCCGCTCTGACATGGCAACTGCTGTATCACCTGCGCCAGCTCATCTACGTGACGATCGTGGTGGGCGCGGTCTACTTCGCCGTTACGGTGGTCTCAATTGTGATTCGCCTGCTGACCACACGCACGGTGATCGAAAAGCGGCAGGCGTCCGTGATTCTCATTGCCACTCTGCTGGCCACGCTGCCGGTCGGCCGCACCATCTATCTGGCGTTTTTCAGCCGGGACGCGTTCGTTCTGGGGGGCGCCCAGGCTCCCATGTTTCTGGCCAGTGCGATGTTCATGGCGGCCTGGGTCCACAGCATGCTGCGTCACCGTCTCATTCTGGCCGACGAGCAGTTGTATCGCGGCGGCCTCTATCAGCTCACCACGATCCTGGTCACCGCTTCAGCGGCCACTCTGCTGGCTGCCGGCATCGTCACGGCCCGGCAGTACTCCCTGCCGGGCACGCCCACACCGGGCCTGCGGCTGGCCCTGTTTCTGACTCTCGTGCTGGCCGTGGGCCTCATTCTGTGGATGAAAGACCGCGTCCAGGCGGCCATAGACCTGCGTTTTTTCAGCGAAAAATATCAGCTCGACCGGGCCCTGGAACAGCTCAATCAGGCCGCCGGGCATCTCACGGACCCCACCGCCATGGCGGGGATGACCCTGCGAACATGCCAGGACGTCGTGGACGCATCGTGGGCCGCCATGTATGTCCGGGAAGGCAGCGGAGCCCTGCGTCTGATTGGAGTCCGGAACACGTCCGAAGCGCGCCCGGCCCTGACGGCCGAACAGATCGCCCTGCTGGATTCGGCAGAACCGGTTGTTCTGCGGGTGCCGGCTGCCAGCCGCGACGCCCTGACCGGCCCTCAGCTTCTTATGAGTGAAACCGGGGCGGAACTGATCCTGTCCCTGCGGGACGACCGAGGTCTGGCGGGCGTCATTCTGCTGGGACGGAGACAATCGAACACGCCGTATTCGGCCGAAGACATCGCTTTTCTGCAGGCCATCGGGCAGATGACTCTGCTGGCACTGCACAGTTCCCGGGCGAATCAGAATCTGGCCCGGCTGACGTCCGAACTGCAGGTCAAGGTCGACCGCATCGCCGAACAGCAGCGGCAGCTGGCTCTGCTGCGCGCCGAACTGATGGCCATTGAACAGCACACCACGGACGCCATGGACACCGGGGAATCCGGCCGTTTCGATCGCGGCGGCATCCGGGGCAGCGGTCCGGCGATTCGTCAGGTTCTGGACACGGCCCGCAAGGCATCCGACAGCGACGCCACCGTGCTCATTCGCGGAGAAAGCGGAACCGGCAAGGAACTGCTGGCCCGGGTCATTCAGCGAAACAGCCGGCGGGCCGACGGACCGTTCATCAGCGTCAACTGTGCGGCCCTGGTGCCGACGCTGCTGGAAAGCGAGCTGTTCGGGCACACGCGCGGCGCGTTCACCGGAGCCAGTTCAGACAAAATCGGACGGTTTCAGGCCGCCGACGGCGGCACGCTGTTTCTGGACGAAATCGGCGACATTTCCCTGGACGTCCAGGTGCGTCTTCTGCGCGTGCTTCAGGAACAGACATTCGAACCGGTCGGCAGCAACCGGTCGATCGAAGTCGATGTGCGGGTCATCACGGCCACCCATCGGAATCTGGAACAGATGATCGCCGAAGGAACGTTTCGAGAAGACCTGTATTATCGACTGAATGTGATCAGCATCACGCTGCCGCCGCTGCGGGAACGCCGCGAAGACCTGATCGAACTCATTTTCTGCTTCCTGAAAAATGCCGTCACGAAGACCGGCAAGAAGATCCGCCAGATCGCCCCTCAGGCCCTCACGGCTCTGGAACAGTACTCCTGGCCGGGCAACATACGGGAACTGCAGAACGCCATCGAACGGGCCGTCGTGCTGGCAGACGGCGATACGGTGATGCTGTCGGATCTGCCGGACAGCATCCGGCGGCACGCGGACATCGCCGCCGACCGCGGCCCGATCGATCCGCACAGCCGGACGCCTTCTGTCATCGTGCCGGCCGACGCAGGAACCATCACCCGGACGACTCTGGATGCCGCCGCCGTGTCTCAGGAACGGCAGCAGCTCGAAGACGCCCTGCGGCAGGCCGGCGGCAACAAGGCGCAGGCAGCCAGACTGCTGAATCTGCCTCGCAGCACGTTTTACAGCCGACTGCGAAAGTACCGGATCGATGGCTGATTCGGCGGCTTCTGAACCGGCTGCCGGCCGTCACCGCCGAGGACTGTTGCTGGGCATGACGGCTGCGGTGGGGTACTCCCTGGCCAACCTGGCTTTACGCCGCCTGTCGCTGACAGAAGACATCCGGAACGATGCCTGGGACCTGTGGGTCACGTCGCTGAAATCCCTGGTCACCGGCCTGATCGCCTGGACCATCGTGTTCGGGAGATCCCTGCGAGGGGTCTCCGCCTTTCCTTCTGTCCGCCTGCTGGTTCCTCTGATCGGGTCCGGTCTGCTCATGCAGTTCGGAGGCAACCTGTGTTTTCAGTCGGCTCTGAGGCTTCTGGGACTGGGACTGACGGTTCCTGTCGTGTTCGCCTGCATCATTATCGTGGGTGCTGTCTGCGGACGCATTCTGCTGAACGACCGCGTCACCCGGGACACGGCGCTGTCCATGCTGGTGATGACCATCGCCATCCTGCTGCTGTCAGCCGGCACGAAAGACAGCCGGCCGCAGCCGCATGTTCTGGCGGAACCTGGAACTCTGCTGGCCGGATTCTTCCTGGCTGTGATTTCCGGATGTTCGTACGGGCTGCTGGGCGTCATCATCCGGCGTTTCGTGCGGCAGGCCGTTCCGGCCGAATCTCTGCTCATCGTCTACAGCACGATGGGAGTCGTGCTGCTGGGCGGAATCGCCGTTCCTCTGGCCGGCTGGTCGTCTGTTCTTCAGGCCACGCAGGATGCCTGGCCGGCACTGCTGGCGGCCAGCACGGCCAATGCGGCGGCCTTTTTCGCCATGACGTACGCTCTGCGCTTCATCGACGTCAATCAGCTCAACATCATCAACGCATCCCAGAATGCCATGTGCGCTCTGGGAGCGGTGCTGATTTTTCAGGAACATCTCACACCGATGGCGCAGACGGGAATCGTTCTGACCGTGATCGGACTGCTTCTTCCGGGACATCATCGCCCCGACCAGTCCCGGACAGGAAAAACGCGCGTGTCCTGAATGCGGCCGAACTGCCGCTGCGCCACGATATGCTGCGGCACGATATTCAGTCGGATGCGGGCCGGCACGGGGTGTCCGGAACGAACTCAGGATCCGCTTCCGGATGCAGTTTCGCAATGGTCACCAGCCGAATCAGTTCGGCCAGACTGGCCGTGTTCATCTTGCGGGAAATGCGTCCCCGGTGCTTTTCCACCGTTTTGTGACTGATGGAACTGCGGGCGGCAATCGCCTTGTTGGTCAGGCCTTCGTAAACAAGTTCCAGGATTTCCGCTTCGCGCGGAGACAGTTTTTTCAGACGCCGCCATGCATCCTGTGCGACCGACAGCACGTCGTCGGCTGCGGTGCCCGGTGGTTCATGCAGACGAATGAGCCGTCCGACCGGATGCCCGTGTTCATCCAGAACAACGGAAACATCTGCCCGCCATCTCCGTCCGGCCAGGTACACAGCCGACAGGCCCTCAGACGCCGACTGCAGAGACTGCGGCAGCACCGGAGCGGTGGGATCGAGCACCGACAGGCGGCGGAAAGCGGCGGACTGCCAGGTGGGCGCCAAAGCATCGACCGGGACAAAGCACCACACGGCCGTATCCGTGTCGGCGATGGCCCGCAGCACTGCTGCCCCGACATCGACGGTCTCAACCTGCCCGCCCAAGTCCTCGCCCTCCCGGTCCCGGTGCGACTGACTCAGCTCACCAGTTCGTGTCACTTTGGTCGGGCAGCATCGATCCGGCAGACCGGCTGCCCGGCCTGGCTGCCGTGCGGTCCGCCGCAACCCTCTGAACACCTCGGATCTGAAGTGATCTGATCTGAACAGTGCAGAGGCCGATACGTTCGGATTCGCACGAACGAGGCGGTCGCCGCGTCGTCGTGCAACCGCCAGCCGTCCTTAGAATGACGGTTTCGAGGAAAAATCCCGACGCAAACCCGGGACTGTTTCTCCGGAATTGCTGGTTAGTCCTACCCACCGCCAGCGGCTTCCGGGACGATTCGGGCCTGAGCGAAGCTTTCACCGATCGCCATCTGGATGCGGCGGCCTCCGGTTTCAATCGTCACGCGATCCTGATCGATGTGCACAATGCGACCGCGGAGCGCCGCCGTGTCGAATTCGGCTCCTTCCGGCAGTCGGTGCACCTGATCGGAAATTTCTTCTGTGATCCATGCCAGAAGAACTCCGTTCCGTGACGTGACTCCGGTCAGCCGGGTCATCTGCATCGGATCGCGGTGATCGACGGCGATTCCGAAGATATTGTCGCGGGCAATGACATCGTAGGCGCGACGGTCGGCTGAGACGGTGCGCTGAATCCGTCCCGGCGCCAGATGATCCCGTTTCACTCCCGGCATCATGATCGCTTCGATTTCCATCGACAGTTCGAACTGGCCGCCGCTGCCGCGGGGAACAAGCCGAATGCTGACGATCTTGTGCAGCAGATCGGCGTTTTCGAAGGCGAACAGAGCGTCCACGATCTGCTGCAGCGAACCGCGTGCGGACGCGCTGACGGACAGCACGCGATATCCCCGGCGGGATCGCGGAGAACGGGCATCCACACGCGAATTCTGCAGACGGGCATCACGGATGAGCGTCAGCAGCCAGTGGCGGTACAGAGACCTGGCCGTTTCACTGTCTTCCGGGAGAGCCTGCCGTTCCCATTCCTGGATCTTCGGTTTCAGCTTCTTGGTCTTCCGAAACAGCTTTGTGCGTTTTTCCAGCTTCTCTGCCATCTCAGCCAGTCGCGATTCCTGTTCATTCAGGCGGCTCCGCACCTGCGTCTCCCAGACCGACTCGCCCCCGAAATACAACAGCATGGCCACCAGCACACCGGCCAGGATCTGTTGGCGACGTTCCTTCATGACCGACCCTCCTGCGGACGATCCGCCGGCACCGACTCGTCATCCGAAGGACGCTCGGCAGAACCATCGGGCGGCCGGGCTGTCTGTTTCCCAGGCGGTTCAGAAACCGCGCCGGACGGTGAAACCAGCGTTCGTACCGGAAACTGCTGCAGATGGGCCGCATAACTGCTTCGCGGCCGACGCTGAATCTTCACGGTCGTCTGGAAGTTCCACACCACATCATCTCCACTGCCGCTCTGACTGAATGTCGGCGTGCTCGTGGTGCGGTACCGATCCTGAATTCCCAGTTCCATGGCCCGATGGGCTTCCGGAGACTTCGTGACTCCCTGAAACACGACCGTATATCCGCGCCCTGACGGCGTGGCCGCGAACTGACTGACCATCAGATCCGGGCTGGACGGCATGCGGATCGTCAGGTCGCGCAGTTCATCCAGCCAGCTCATGCGGTCGGCGTCCCAGCGACCGATTCCGGCCGCCTGTCGGCGCAGAGCCGACGTCTTTTTCAGCAGGTCGGTGATGTCATTCAAAGGCCCTTCGATTTCGGCAATCCTCTGCTGAACATCGGCAAACAGCGTATGAATGTGCCAGGCCGCCCCGCCGGCCAGCAGCAGCACGGCTGCAGCTGCGGCCGCCAGCCTGATCCGTCCGGTCCTTTTCCGTACCGGCTGACGCGGATTCAGAAAATCGACGGCCGGCCGAATCCCCGCCGCCTGTTCCTGAACGGCTGCAATCAAAGGAATACAGGCTCCCGGATCCGTTCCGGATTTCACTTCCGCAACCGACTCATCGGGCACCGGCACCTGGTGAATCGACAGATCCAGGTTTCGACGGAGGACAGCCGCCACCGGTTCCGTCTGTGAAGGCGGTCCCGCCAGCACAACGCGATTCACGCTGCTTCCCGGTTCCAGACAGTCTTCAGCAGACAAAATCGTTCGCTGAATCTCCGCTTCCAGAAACCGCACTGTCTGCTGTTCCTGGGCCTTCGGAGCCAGCCGCACAGATCGTGACAGAACCGGGCGTCCCCGCTGAACGATCAGGATCTGTGCGGTCCGGCGACTGCGGCTGAGCACCACGGCTGCCGAGGAATCGTCGTCCGATTCCGGCCGGGGTACGAACCAGCGGAGCGGATGCGTCACCACCAGAGCCTGTCCGGACGCACACCCGGACACCTGGAGCAGTTCGGCAATCCGCGCCGAATCGGCCGGAGACATCGCCAGGGCACTGACAAACCGTGACCCGTCCTGCTGAGGCGGTTCGCTGATGAAATCGACGGCCGCATCTTCGCTGAGCCCGGAGATCTGCCGCGGCACCAGATGCCGAACAATGACCGGCAGTTCCTCGTCGTCACAGGGAGGAACCTGGAAACGGGCGGATTCGATCGTACCGCGGCCGACACACACGATGAGCCGACCGCCACGGCCGACTTTCAGCCGGCCGACCACGTCCCTCAGAACCTCAGCCAGCGGAGTGGACGAGGCGTCTTCCGATTCCCCGGCTTCCGGCAGATCATACGTCCCGACATGCAGGATCTTCACACGTCCGTGCCGGCCGGTTTCGGCCAGCACGCAGGCCAGCGTGTCGGCATCCTGGCTGATGGCAAGAACCTTACTCATCGCGCTGCAGCCTCCCCCGTTCACCGCCTGCCGGCCCGACAGGCCGCCACACCACCTGCCGGCAGCCCGGGCAGTGCCTTCGTTTTTCCCTGTTCAGAACGGACATCACGATTCATCCGGAAAAACGGATGAGGCCAAAGAGGCATCCGACAGCGTTCGATCCTGTCCGGATCCGAAAGACGCACCGCGCCGCGTCAGAACCCGGACATCCAGCGGCATCCCCTGCCCGGTCAGGTCGACCCAGTGGATCCGTCGCGCCGGATTCACGGATGCATCGATTGTCACGCGCCGCCGAAGAAATGGGCCTCCGATCCGGCGACAGACAATGATCTCCCCGGAATAAACGGCTCCCCGGGTCGTAATGTGCGGAAAAATCCGACGATACGTTCCCACATCCACCACGTTCCGGACTACCAGCCAGGCCGTCGACACTCGCTCCGCATCACTCAGAAGACGCCGCTGCTCCACGATCCGGGCCGCTGCCGACGCGTCCCCGGTCAGAGCCCTCAGCACGGTCTCCGGTGCCAGATTGACATTGATCCGCCCCACCAGCACCGGTGATTCCTCCGTCGTCAGAAACTCCTCCACGACAGCCATCTTCTCCGCGAAGTCCGGTGCCTGCGTGTTCAGCGGACTGCGGACAACCCTCGATGCCGATCCGTTTTCAGGCGGCAGAACAACGACCGAATCGATCAGGTCCTCCAGACCCGCAACGGCGTGCAGCGGTCCTGGCACAGCATGCGGTATGCGGACTTCTGACAGGGCGATTTCCGAATCCCCGCCTGCTCCCGCCAAAGCT
>WFTL01000055.1 GCA_015485495.1 Planctomycetaceae bacterium | reverse complement strand
GCAGTTCGGCAGCCGCAGGCCACCCCGCTTCAGAATCGCGACAGATGCCTCCACGTGCCTTCTCCACACACCCCGCACTCAAAGGATAACGCATCCCACACCGTGCCCGCCATACCGCATCAGATCGTCTGACCCGGCAGAGACGCCGCACATGCTCCCACACCGGATCCGGAAAACGCTCCGGACTGAACGATCTGATCAGACGTTGTCCATGACCGGGAACCATGGCACGTCCGCTGCCCGGACTCACTCCTCGGCGTCGGAGGACTCCTGTTCCTCCTCCAGAAGTTCCTTCTGTGCTTCTTCCAGACGTTTTCGATTCCGCCGCAGATCCTCCTCCGTCGGCTCCCGACCGCCCACCGCCCGGTTGATTGCCACCAGCAGAGCGAGCTGTTCGTCGACGTCGTCGGGCCACTTCGCCACGATGCGATTTCTCGGTTTGTCGGTCATTCCACCGCTCCCTTTCTTCCGGTGTCATCGTGTCAGTGACTTCCAGGTCGCCGTCAGACGGTCCGTTCTTCTTCCAACGCGCATCCGGGTGTCCGGGATGCTTCGATTCGTCGGATTTCCAGGACTTTGTCAGAAGTCGACAGGATCGCGCAAACACCTGATCCCCAGGGCCGTCCGCCCCGTGTCCCCGGCCGGCGGTCGGCGGCTCACACGGATCCGGCCGGACCGGGAGACTGCTGTTACAGGCGTGATCCGTCGAATTCCCCGCCGAAATCTCCGGTCCGGGCATTGTAGCGGGCGTGCGTCCCGCTGACCTGCTGGAACGTGCCGTTCCGGCTGATGCGGGCCCAGGCCTTGATCCGCCGGCCTTCACTGGCGGACAGATAGTACTGCTGTTTGGCGCTGTCGTAGGTGATCACGTCGGCATCGCCCGAAAAGTCCCGCGTTTCCACGACCGCGTTCTGTTCGGCCTTCATATGAAAGCTCTGCCCGTCCTCCGTGCGGACGGCTTCCACATACACGTGGTTCGCTCGGAGCAGTCCGCTGTTGTCCGGCATGTCCTGAGCCGGTATCTGGCGGATGTCCGTTTTTTCCCGCAGGCCCTTCACAGGCACCATCGACAGCAGAACGGAATTGTGCAAAGACACATGGCGTTCACTGAAATTGCCTTCCATATGGCCGACGAATGTGGCCCGCACATAGTTGTAACCGGAAAACTCGCGGTCCAGCCGCACAGGCACATTGGCCTGCACCGAAACCGTCGATTCCGGACGCAGCCCCCGGTCGGATTCGCTGACCGGAAACGTGGATTCGATCCAGCCGCTGCCCAGAGCCGTCATGTGTCCCGTTTCGGGATGGATCTTCAGATCGACAACCACACCGTCCGTCACGCTCTGCAGTTCTTCATCCAGAAAGGATTCCTGATGAATGGCGGTGCGTCCCACGAAATGGACCACATCGATCTGCGGACGATCGACGGTTTCCGCCGCCGGTGCCGCCGGTACCGATCCGTCCAGACGCAGTTTGTCCGTGAAGCGGACGAGAAGTTCCGGAGACCGGATGGTCGTGTTGTGTGTCTGTTCGTCTTCCACAGAGTAGCGGACGCCATTGAGCAGCATGCGGGCGTTTCCCGTGAAGCGGGCCGTTTTCCCCTGCAGTTTCATCCCGTCGCTCCACAGGATTTTCATGGGGACCGGAGGAATGGGACGACCGTTCATGTCCTGATCGAAGACGATTTCCAGTTCGCCATTGTCCTCGATTTCCGCTGTTCCGCTGGTCCGATTCAGGTCGATGCGCAGACCGCTGGCATGTCCCGCGGCCGAGGAAATCGTGGCCGGACTGCCCCAGATGCGAATCAGAGACGGCTGCCCTGGTTCGTTCGTTCCGACAAAGCGGCTGCCGCGCGCCGTATAGTGTTCATCCGGGGCATCCCCCTGATGTTCCACACGCGCTTCCCGTCCTGTCAGCCGCACCGATGTCCAGGTCATCAGCGAACGGTCCGGGTCGTACGTCACATCGGCCGCCATGTCTTCGCCGAAGAACGTGGAATGTCCGGACGACGCCGCCGTCCGATCGGCATTCTCATCACCTGCCGCGGCCGCCGCGCCGTCTTCTCCGACAGCATCGGCAGATGCGGCTTCCCGAAACCGGACAATCAGCCGTTCCGACAGTTCTCCGTCCGCCCAGGACGACCGAATGAGGACATCGCCTTCCGCCATCAGCGTTTCCGGACGCGCCTGCTCCAGATTCAGCGACAGCAGACCGGAACCGTTCGTCTCACCATCGGCGGCCGCGTTCTGTTCATCGGCTTCCGACGGTGTCCGCAGCGTCAGATCGACAGACCGCGCCTGCAGCCTCATTTCCGCATCATCCCACAGCGACAGCGTGCCGCCGCCGCGAATACTCAGACGGTGCATCTGACCATTCCGGTCTCGCTGAATATCGAATCGCTGATTCCAGCGAACCGTGGCGGTTTGAGTACTGCGGCTGCGGATCCGTCCCGGCCCCCGGCATTCGACCCGCTCAACCGTGGAATTGTCGCTGTGAACCAGCCGCAGGTGCGGCACCAGAAGAATGCGGTCGGTTCCGGATTCCGGATCGCGCTGGCGAACAGAGACCAGATCTGATTCGTTCAGCCGCATGCCGCTGGTGGCTGAAGACGCCAGACCATACAGGTCGAGCTGGCGGGCACTCACTTCGTAAGTCAGCCGTCCCATCTGAGCGATCAGGTTGTGGGCGGCCGCATGAAAGGCGACAAGCCGTTTTTTCTGTCCCACGGCGATGATGCGTCCCAGACGCAGACGGCGGTCGCGGGCCATACCGGTATCCGGATCGATCTCCGGATGAAACTCCACCGTCAGTTCCGGACACAGCAGACGATCCGGTTCGGTGTCCGTCAGACGCGTCACGAGAACCTGATGCTTCTTTTCATACGGACGATTGGTCAGACCGTAGAATGTCCCTCGGTTGTCCTGAAGTTCGAACTCGAAATGACTGGCAGCACGCACGTCCAGATGCACGTCCTGACCGTGCCGTTCTGCCGGAAACCGCAGATGACACAGCACCGGCCCGTTCAGCGTGATCAGACCGATTCCGGTGACGCTGGTCAGGCCTCGTTCGTCCGGAGAATCGGACAGAAGCTGAATATCCACCCCGCGATCGGCCGTTCCGGTATGACCTTCCCACCGGAACTCCACCGGTTCCCGCGACCACAGCCGCATATCCGTTTCGCTGACGAAGAATTCTCGCCCTGAGATTTTCAGGTTCTTCGGCCCCGTAATGGTGACGTGCTGCCCCAGCATGCCGCTGACGATTCGGACAGATGTCTGCCCGCGGCTTCCATTCAGCCGAATGCGTTCCGACAGACTGACCTGCGCGTGATCGGCCGTCACCACGATGGGCGCTTCGTGCGGCTTCCCGTTCTTCCAGACGAGTGCCACCGGACTGATTCGCATCGACTGACGGGTTCCGTCCAGCGCCGGAAGCCCGTCTCCCCGGGCATCGTCCTCGAACCGATTGAAGTACAGACTGCGACTTCCGTCCCGGAAGGTGAACTGCGGCTCCTGCACCCAGGAATCGTCAGGGAACAGCCCGGCGACGGATTCTTCCGGCCGCTGCCGGGGCGCCCTTTCCGACCGCTGACGCACACCGGGTGTCCATCGGTGGCGATCCACTTCCAGCCAGGACGATGTGATCAGCCCATACCCCCAGCCGATTCCGGCCAGAATCGCGGCCGTCAGCAGAACGTGGCGAAGACGTCCCGACGGCGAAACGGCGCTCATGCGTCGGCTCCCTGCAGCAGGACGCGGAAGAAAATCGTCATGTCGGTCGTCATGCGGTCCGTCGATCCGATACCGGCAGAAGCTGTTCTTCGGAAAGCGGCTGATCGATCACATCGGTCACATCGATGATCCCGACCGGCCGGCCGCCGTCATCCACCACCGGCAGCTCGCTCAGTTTACGGGCCGACAGAATCTCCAGAGCCTGCGGCAGCAGGGCGCGATGCGAAATCGTGCAGGGCTGACGGGTCATGACCTCCGAAACCGGACGATCCAGCTGCGATTCCCGGTGCTGTTCGAACAGCCGCACCAGATCGCTGTCGGTAAAGATCCCCTGAAGCCGCCCGGTCGCATCGACCAGCAGAATGGCCCCGGTCCGGCGGCCCGGCCGCTGCTGTTCCACGAGCACGGACCGGACGGAATGATCGGCTCGGGCCACCCGCAGAGCATCGCCGGTCCGCATCACGTCGCAGACCGACTGAAGCTGCCGTCCCAGACTTCCGGCCGGATGACAGCGGGCGAAATCTTCTGCTGTGAACCCCCGGGCCTGGCTGAGTATCAGGGCCAGCGCGTCTCCCACGGCCAGCATGGCGGCTGTGCTGGTCGTGGGAGCCAGGCCAAGGTCACCGGCCTCTTCATGACGGCCAATGCAGATCGTCACGGTCGCTGCCCGGGCCAGCACGTTCTGCGAATCACGGGTCACAGCAATCACCGGAATCTTCCGGTCGGCCAGAACAGGCAGCAGACGCAGCACTTCTTCCGACCGGCCGCTGTTGGAAATCGCCAGGACCACATCGTCATCGTGCACACATCCCAGGTCCCCATGCACCGCCTCCGTCGGATGCAGGAACCAGGAACGCGTCCCCGTGCTGCCCAGCGTGGCAACGATCTTCTGTCCGATCAGTCCGGCTTTCCCGACTCCTGTCACAATGAGACAGCCGCAGCACTTCTCAATCAGGCGAACCGCATCACAGAACGTGCCGTTCAGACGATCGGCCGTCTTCTGCAAAGCCTCCGCTTCGTCGCGGATGATCTGCCGGGCCTTTTGAAGCTGCGCGACGGCATCCAGCGGAATGACGTCCTTCGACGTTCCGTGTGCGGGCATGGATTCATCCTTGAATCACTGCCGTACGGGGGCACGTTCCGTACAGGGTTCGGTGTCCGGGCCATCGTACCGACAGGTCCGTAAACGGGTCAATATGGCCCCGGAACCCCGCATGTCGCTCCGCCGGCCTGAATGCTCCTTTCTCCGGCCAGCCCGGCACAAGTGCCTGGATGGCACGTAACCTGCTTTGGTATAAGCGATTCCAACAGACAGGCCGCCTCTCACCCGTTCTGCCTGTTCTTCGGATCCCTCCCTCCTTTCCCTGCCTGTTGATTCCCTGATCTATGACCATCGGACATCCCGTTTCTGTCTTCCGAATGGCCCTGCTGCTGGCGGCAGCGTGTTCCGTTTCCACAGCGCAGGCCGACGATTTCCTGGCCGGGCTGCAGAAAGCCGCCATTGCCGCCGACAGCGCGGACTGGGGATGGTGGGGAACCGACCCATCCCGATACACGCAGTGGCGATCTCACTCCAATCGACTCATACCGGTCTACACCTATGGCACCGGGCAGATGGCCGGACCGGCCAATCTGAACAGTTACTGCGGCGAAAACAGCCCTTATCGGACAGAGGCCGGTGTGCGCCGGCTGTACGGCCGCGTTCCGGAACGGACGGTCCATCCCGACGCCTCCTGGCTCGATCAGACCTGTCTGGCTGAACTGCAGCGGGCCGCGGCCGCCGCCGGAAAAAAATACATCTTCGTCGTTCTGTTCGACGGTCTGGACTGGCAGACGGTCCGGGCGGCGGCCGTGTACAACGAACACAGAGTGTCCTGGCACAGCGGGCGCGGAACGGGAACGCACTTCCAGAATGATGATGCCCACGGCACATCGCAGTTCCATTTCATGGTCACCAGCCCCCACAACCGCGGAACATCCACGGACGTGGATACACAGACCGTTGACAATCCGGGCGGATCCCGTGGAGGCGGCTACGATCCGGAGGCCGGGGGATTCACGCCCTGGGACACACCGTCCGACCCCGGTTACCTCATCGGCCGACCGCAGCCGCCCCACGTTCGGCACGCCATCGCCGATTCCGCATCTTCCGCAACCGCTCTGATGACGGGCGTCAAGACGTACAGTGGAGCGATCAACGTCGGACCGACCGGCGACCGGCTGACAACCGTTGCCCATCAACTGCAGGAATCCGGATGGGCAGTCGGCGTGGTCACATCCGTCCCCATCAGCCATGCCACGCCTGCAGCCGCGTATGCTCACAATGTCAGCCGCAGCGACAACCAGGACATCGCCCGCGACCTGCTGGGGCTGCCGTCCGTGGCCCATCCGGACCAGCCGCTTCCCGGGATGGACGTGGTGATTGGGGGCGGTTTCGGTGTCATCAGCGACCGCAGGGAATCTCAGGGACAGAACTTCGAACCTGGTCATGTCTACCTGGCGGACAGCGACCTGAAACGGGTGGCGGTCGAGAACGGCGGGCGCTACGTGACGGCCGTGAGGAAGGCCGGACAGTCAGGCCGCGACCTGCTGCAGAAGGCGGCCGCCCGGGCTGCATCGGATGGACACCGTCTGCTCGGTTTTTTTGGTGTGGGAGACTATGGAGGCCATCTGCCGTTTCAGACGGCCGACGGCGATTACCGTCCGGTCCCCGGAAATCGAAAAAAGGCAGAACGCTATTCCGCCGCCGATCTTCTGGAAAATCCCACGCTGGAAGACATGACGTCCGCCGCACTGACCGTACTGAGCGGAACAGAAGGCCCCTTCTGGCTGCTCGTGGAAGCCGGAGACGTCGACTGGGCCAATCACGACAACAACCTGGACAACTCCATCGGCGCTGTCAACAGCGGCGACGCGGCCGTCCGACGCATCACCGACTGGGTCGAACGCCACAGCAACTGGGACGAAAGCCTGATGATCGTCACCGGCGATCACGGGCACCTGTTGCACCTGGAACGGCCCGAGAAACTCGCCGGTTCGCCGTAACCCGTTCAGCAGACGTCATTTGCGCTGCGATTCCGGTTGACTCCGCCAGCAGACGAACGTCGCAACCTGTTTTCCACAAACAGGTTGCAGCGTCATCCCGCACCAGATGTCTCACTCACATGAAATGATCGGTTTCGCGGTCTTCGGCTGGACTTGTCCGGACGGGATGGTGAGAATTCGCGGTTTGAAATGAGACGGTCGTGGGGGGAAGCGATCTGATCTTTCGGATGCATTCGTCGACCGTGTGTGTTTCTGCCTGACAACTGAGTCTCCTGCATGTTGAACCGCCAGGCGATGCTGCAGCATCTCCGGACCCACGCTCCGGTGATTGCTCCCTCCATGCTCAAGTGTGATTTCGGCGACCTGCACCGCGAGGTGCGGGCTCTGGATGCAGCCGGGTTTCCGCTGCTTCATCTGGACGTGATGGACGGGCATTTCGTGCCCAACCTGTCTTACGGGCCGATGGTGATTCGGTCGCTGCGTCCGCTGACAGAAACGCCTTTCGATGCTCACCTGATGATTTCCGATCCGGCCAGATATCTGGACGAGTTTCTGGATGCCGGCTGCGAATGCGTGACGTTTCACGTGGAAACGGTATCGGATCCCGGCGAGCTGCTGGAACGGATCCGACAGCGTGATGCGGTGGCCGGTCTGGCCGTCAATCCGGACACGTCTCTGGATGCGGTCCGCCCCTGGCTGGATGCCTGCGACCTGCTGCTGATGATGAGCGTGCATCCGGGGTTTGGAGGACAGGCTTTTCTTCCGGAAGTGCTTCCGCGGGTACGGGAGATTCGGGAGCTGGCACCGGATGGCCTGATCATCTCGATGGATGGAGGCATTTCAGAGCGCACCATTGCCGACTGTGCGGCGGTGGGCAGCGACGTTTTTGTTGCGGGCAGTGCCGTATTCGATCAGCCGGATTACGCGGCGGCCCGACGGAGTCTGTCCGCACAGGCCGCATCCGCCCAGGTCTCCATGGAGAAATCCGGATGAGTCGCATCGTTCTGATCCGAGCCGGACAGACCGACTACGAAGCCGAATCCCGGCTGGCCGGAGTGCTGGAACTGCCTGTCAACGAAACCGGGCAGCAGCAGATTCGCCAGGCTGTGAATGAGGTTCGGAATCTGGATCTGCCCATCGAGACGATTCTCTGCACCCCGGGCGACCCGGCTCTGGCAACCGCTCAGTCCATCGCCGACGAACTGGACGACGTGAAGGTTCGGGAACTGGATGAACTGCGCAATGTCGACCAGGGCCTGTGGCAGGGGCTTCCGGAATCGGAAGTGCGAAAACGTTATCCGAAGATGTTCCGTGCCTGCCGGGAACGGCCCCAGACGATTTACGCTCCACAGGGAGAAAGTCTTTCCGACGCCTGCCGGCGGGTTTCCCGGGTCCTGAATCGGGCGATTCGCCGCTACGATGTATTCGCCGTGGTGGCTGCGGAACCGATCGCGACCGTGATCCGCTGCACGCTGGAGCATCGGGGTCCGACTTTGGCATCGTGTTTACGTGGCGAAGATCCTAAGCTGGTGGAATGTTTTGAGGCGACGGAGTTTGATCCGGACGCCTTTGTGAACTTCGAATGTGTCCCGGATGTCGCCGAAGCGGGCGGACCGGGGAGGCGCTGATGAGTACCACACGCAGATCCGGCGAACAGTCCTGGCTGCAGTTTCTGAAACGGCCGAAGCGGGGAGTTCCCGAAGGCCTGTGGCTGCGCTGCGACGGCTGTTCCGCCACGGTGTTCCGGAACCAGGTGGAAGAAAACCTCAATGTGTGCCCGGAATGCGATCACCACTTTCAGGTCCCCACGGCCGTGCGGCTCCGCCAGCTTCTGGACCCGGACAGTTTCGAAGAATGGTATGCGGACATGGCCCCGGGCGATCCGCTGCAGTTCGCCGACCGCGTCAGTTACCGCGACCGGCTGAAGGCGGAACAAAAGAAAACGGGACTGAAAGATGCCTGCACGGTGGGCCGCGGTTACATGCGCGGTCGCCCTCTGGTGTTCGGGATGACCGATTCGTCCTTCATCATGGGCAGCATGGGATCGGTGGTCGGTGAAAAACTCACACGGGCCGTGGAACGTGCGACGGAACTGAAGCTGCCGCTGGTGGTGGTGAGCGGATCCGGAGGCGGGGCGCGGATGCACGAAGGCATTCTGTCCCTGATGCAGATGGGCAAGGTCGCTGCCGCTCTGGCGCGGTTCCGGCAGGCCCGCGGGCTGTTCATTTCCGTTTTGACGAACCCCACCATGGGCGGCGTGGCCGCCAGTTTCGCCTCGCTGGGGGATGTGATTCTGGCCGAACCCCGGGCTCTGGTCGGTTTCGCCGGTCCCCGCGTCGTCCAGGCCACCTGCAAGATGGATCTTCCGGAAGGATTCCAGACGAGCGAATTTCTGCTGAAACACGGATTCATCGACCGCATTGTGCATCGGAGGCAGCTGCGTTCCGAAGTCGCCCGGATCATCGACTACTGCACCCGGTGATGATCGCCGGAAACCAGGCGGGGGACCATGAGTCTGTTCGATCGAAAGCGGCGGACAAAGACAGGCACGAAGCAGCCACCCCAGGAACGCGTGGACATCCGGCAGCGGTTCGACCTGCAGGGCCGTGTCGGTCAGGGCAGCATGTCCAAAGTGTGGAAGGCCGTCGATCTGAAAACGGGATCGCGGGTGGCCCTGAAGGTTCTGGACCGGGAAAAGACGCGCCGTTTCGAAGCCCGCTTCGAAGGACTCAACAAACCGTCCGAAGGCGAAATCGCTCTGTCTCTGCGGCATCCGTACATCGTCCGCACGCGGGAAATCGGCATCACCACCGACGACGAACCGTTTCTGGTGATGGACTACGTCGACGGTTCCGGACTGTCGCTGCTGGTCGATCTGCAGGGCGAGCGGATGAAAAAGTACCGCACCCGGTACATGATTCAGATCGGGGAAGCGCTGGCGTACATGCACAGCCAGGGATGGATCCACCGGGATCTGTGCCCCCGCAATATCCTGGTGAACGAAGAAAACAACGTGCAGCTCATCGACTTCGGACTCGTCGTACCCGACAGGCCCGATTTCCGGAAACCCGGCAACCGGACGGGAACGGCCAATTACCTGGCTCCGGAACTCATCATGCGGCGGCCCACTGATCAGCGAATCGACGTGTTCGCGTACGCTGTGACCTGTTTCGAAATGTACACAAAGCGGCATCCCTGGGAAGCGGCGATGACCATCGACGCGGTTGTGCAGCACATCAATTCGCCTCCCGTCCAGATCACAGAGCTGGTGCCGAAGATTGACAGCCAGATCGCTCAGACCATCATGAAGGGTCTGGAACGCAATCCGGACGACCGCTGGCAGACCGTTACGGAAATGGTGGAGGAACTGCGGACCTGCGAGAAACGTCTGGTGGAAGTCACGCGTCGCGTTCTGCAGCAAAATCGCCGCCCGGCGGAATCCGGCAGCCGGAAATCAGCGAAGAAACAGGACCGTTCCTGACCGTCCGGTCCCGCCGCTTCCGGGCAGCGGCCGACGACGACGGCGGCAGCACCGGTGAAACAGACGCCGGATCCTGCCGGCATCATCGTTCTCCATCTGACCCAGTGGATCTGCCTTCATGACAGAGAACTCTTCGGAAACAACGCTCCCCGATTCCGCCTCAGACGTCTCCGACGTGCCGCCGGAAGCCGTCGATGACCATGCGGATTCCCAACCTGCAGCCGTCCCCCGGAACCCGGCCGCATGGAATGCCGCTCTGGAAAACGCTGTGGCCGCCGCCCGCTGCGCCGATGAACTCCGCGGACAGGACATCGTCGTCCTGAACCTCACGAAGCTGACGTCCATCGTGGACTTCTTCGTGATCGTCACGGCCTCCAGCCGCCGACAGATGCACGCCATCGCCGACGAAGTCCATCGGGTGCTCAAACAGGAACGCGGCAACCAGCGGCTCGGCGCTGAAGGCTACCGCACGGAAGCGAACTGGCTGCTGACAGATTACGGCGACGTGGTCGTGCATGTGTTCACCGAAGACGGTCGGGCTCTGTACGATCTGGAACAGCTCTGGGCCGACGCCGAACGCATCGACTGGCAGGCCCCGCAGCCGGATGGATCCGGAGGACCTCAGCGCAGTCGATAGACTTCCAGAATCTGTTCCCGTTCGTCTCCAGGGTGTTCCGCCAGCCATCTCGGGGAAAACAGATTGAACAGAACGATGTCTCCGGGCATCCACGACACATTTCCCAGGTGCTCAAAGCGGTCGGACTTTTCCACCCAGTCGTACATGAACCCCGGCGTGCGCAGAGCGTTCGGGCCGAACACGAAATACGTGGGCAGCGGCCGCCCGTTCTGAGCCGCCTTCTGGAAATCCAGATCCTGGACGGGAGCCGCCACCAGCCCCGCCGCACTCAGGTGATACAGAACCGCCGGCTCTCCAAACCCGTACACCACCAGGCCGGCTTGCCCCGGTGTCTGGTCTCGAGCCGCCCGCAGTCCGGCATCTTCCAGACACATTCGGGCCACCTGCTGCGATGCCGTGCGCAGCCCGGTACGCGGCTGATGAATGACGGGAGCCTGCACGCGGCCGCTCTGAAGCATCCAGAAACCCAGAAGCAGGCAGACGGCGACGGCCGGTCCGGTCACCCGCTGCAGCGCCCCCGGATTCCCGCTCGTCCGATTCACAACCGCACGCCGTGCCACGTTCAGAACGGCTTCGATCCACCAGCCGATGCCCGCGGCTGCCATGATCCAGACGGAAACCACCAGCGGCAGCAGCAGCCGCGGAAAGGGCGTGTATCGAGGCACCGTGAGCAGCATCCCGCAGAACCAGGCGGCCACCACACAGGCTCCCAGAAGCGGGTCCACGGAGGCTGATGCCTGGTAATCGGAATCACCGTACGGAATCATCCGCTTCGAACCTTTTCGACCGGTTGAGACTGCCGCGGCCGACTGCGTCCGCAGCACGGAAAGCGACGGCCACAGAAAGATGGCGGCCATGCCGCCGAGGCCGACGGACGCCAGCGTCGCGAAGGACCCGATCGTCAGCGACGCCAGCGCCAGAAGAAAGGCGGCTGTCAGGAAACGCCCCGACAGCCGGCCGCTCACCGGCCCCCGTCCCTCCGTCGCCCGGTTCCACGTGGAACGCCGTGCCGCGTTCCACCGCTGACCGGCGGCCATGACGATCCCGCCCCAGACGGCCAGCCCGCCCAGCCAGCTTTCGACCGACATGTACCATGTCAGCTGAGTCGCCAGGTTGCGGTGCCAGGCTTCCCAGCCATGCAGGTAAGCCGCATGGTTGGCCGCCACTTCGGAATATCCTCCGCGCTGCCAGAGGGCCGCGTACCAGGGGCTCCACGCCGCCGCCGCCACCACCATCATGACCGCGTTCAGCGTCACCAGACGTCCGCCGCGGATCACCCTGCGGCCGCTCAGCAGCCACCACAGCACCGAACCGCTGCCGATGATGGCCAGAGGCAGCCAGCCGGAATACTTCGTCCACCAGGCCGCCGCGCAGGCCAGACCGGCGGCCGCCATGAATCGGAATCGCTGCCGATCGATCCCGATGACCGCCAGCCACACGGACAGCAGCATCCACATCATCACGGGAACATCCGTGAGCGCCATCCGCGAGTACAGAATGTGAAAATCGTTCAGCGCTGCCAGACACACCACAACCAGCCCGGCCGCCTGCCCGAACAGTGTCCGCGTCAGCCCCCAGATGAAGATCACCGACAGCACGCCGGCAGCCAGTCCGGGAAGAAACGGCCCCAGATCGGGACCGGTCAGAGCCGCCGCGATCTCGATCGCCCGGGGCAGAGCCGGCGGAGCATACAGATGGCGGCCCGGGTACGGCTGTGAACTGAGCTGACCATACCACACGCCGGAACTGTAAACGCCCTCGTCGAAGTGTTCGATGGCCACCTGATCCAGCCGCACGCAGCGCAGCAGACACGCCGCGACCACGGCTCCCGCCACCAGAACCAGTTCCCGTCTTGTCAGCCGCTGTGGCATAGGCAGGCCGCGATTCCGAATCTCTGTTCGTGTTTCCGTTCCACGTGGAACTTCCCGTCCCCGGACACGGGAAGCCTATCGCACGGTCGGAAGATTGCACGAGGGTTTCTTGAGTATCCACGGCAGGCGCCTATGATCGGGATGCCTGATCCGTGCGGCTTTTGCAGCCTGTCTCACTGGATCTGTCTCGCAGAGACCGTCTGCCCCGTTTCCCTCCCGAAAGATGACACTCATGTCTGAATCCGCAGCCGATCCCGATGCCCTGTACGACCAGGCCTGCCAGATCAGGAACGACGGCGATCTGGAAGGAGCCGTCGATGCGCTGCTGAAGATCGTCAGCGATCACCCGGACCATCTTCAGTCTCACCTGGCACTGGGAGTGCATCTGCAGAAACTGGGACGCTTCGAAGACGCGCTGCGGCACGCCCGCAAAGTCACGGAGCTGGCTCCCCAGGACCCGTTTTCCTGGGTGCAGCTGTCAGTGATCAGTCAGCGATGCGGCCGCATCATGGAAGCTGAAGACGCCATGGCCCGGTCTCATGCCGTGCAGGCTCAACAGCAGACTCAGCAGTAACCTGGCCAGGACAGCCGCGCGGCGATCGGACCATGCTGCCGTCGAACCGCTTCCGGCCGACAGGACCGGTTCTGCCGAACAGGCTGCAGAAGACAGACAGCGGCAGCCGGCACCAAATTGGAATCAGAATCCGGGTTCCCGACTGTGCCGCAGCCGCTGGCGGACTCCCACACCGGCAATGCGATATCCGGCGCCGGGTTCCGTCTGACAGCCCAGCAGAGTTCCGCCTTCCTGATCGATTCGCCACAGAACCTGTCCGGTGATCTGCTGAATGGAACGTTCACACGTCCACTGGAACGTGATGTGATCGTCCACGTCGCAGTGGCTCGATGCCAGCAGACCGAACCCGTCGTGACTGTAATTCACGACCACACCGGACCCGCCGCCTCCGCTGCGAGCCGCAACGTAACGCCCGGACACCCGACAGCGGTACCGGTTCTCACGCCGCCGGCTGCGGGCCATCAGACCGCACAGTGCTCCAGGAAGCCCGTCGGGCAGATAGAGACCGATTTCGAATTCCGACCGCTGCAGCATCTTCCAGTGGACAATGCCTTCCACGGTGATCCGCTGACCGTCCGCCAGAAATGTCAGTTTCTGCGGATCACCGACCTGAGGGTGATGCGGCACGATGCAGCGGATGTCGACCGGTGTCACCTGAATGAGGCGGGCGTTGAGGCACTGCGGAAGATCTTCCGGCGCACCCGGATCGGCGGACGGGCGTTCCGGACGCAGGCCGGAACTCAGACGACGGGGACGCGTCAGTGCTGTGGAGGTGCGAACGGTCATCAGAACATCTCTGTCGCTTCAGGACGATGCATGCTGCGGACAGTCCTCCGGTGACAAACCACACCGGCGGCCGACGGTTTTCATCGGCTGAGATGTTCTTCCCACTGGGATTGTTCTGCAGAATCCGCCGAATCCCGGGTGACCGACATCACCCGCCGATGGAATGCATCGGTCGTTCGGGCTGAATGAACCGGGCCGAATTGATTTCGTGCCCTTCCTTCTTGGCGGCGATGCAGCGCTTCATGGCCGCCGCGATCTGCTCATCCGCCGCTCCGCCGCGGATCAGTTCCCGCACATCGGTTTCTTCCAGACTGAACAGGCAGTTGCGCAGCCGACCGTCGGCCGTCAGCCGGAAGCGATTGCAGTCGGCACAGAACGGCCGGCTCACGGACGCGATGATCCCGATCCGGCCGCGGCCGTCCCGAAATCGAAAACGGCTCGCCGGCGCCCGCCGGTCTCCGTCGGCGATCGGATCCAGTGGACCGAACTCCGATTCCAGCCGGGCAAGGATCTCCTGCGCGAACAGCACACGGCTGCGTTCCCACGCGTTGTCCGCATCCAGCGGCATGAATTCGATGAAACGCACTTCCACCCCGCCCTCCCGGGCCAGGCGGCCGAACGGCACGATCTGATCTTCGGTCAGCCCCCGGACGGACACCGCATTGATGCGGATCGGATCGAATCCGGCATCCTGCGCAGCCCGGATGCCGTCCACCACGTCCTGAAACCGATCCCGCCGGGTGATTTTCTGAAACGTGGGGGCATCCAGAGCATCGAGACTGATGTTCAGGCGGGTCAGTCCGGCTTTCCGCAGCAGCGGTGCCTGCTGCTTCAGAAAAATGCCGTTGGTGGTCAGACCCACATCGCGGATCCCCGGAATGCGGACGATGGCCGCCACCAGCCGGTCCACCTGACGCCGCACCAGCGGTTCCCCACCGGTGATCCGCACGCGGTCGACGCCGAGCGTCGTGGCGATCCGCACCACCCGCTCGATTTCCTCGAACGTGAGCAGTTCCGCCCGCGGCACGAACTCCGGATCCTGTTCGGGCATGCAGTAAAAGCAGCGCAGGTTGCAGCGGTCCGTCACGCTGATGCGCAGATTCGTATGCACACGACCGAATGAATCGATCAGCCGATCATCCTGCGATTCTGACATCTCTGCCGTCATGACTCGGCTCCCTGCCCGGCTGCCGTATCCGGCGATGTTTCCGCACCGGCAGTCTCACCCGGATCCGGATGAACCCATTCGGCCGATCCGTCTCCGCGCATTTCTTTCTTCCAGATCGGCGTGTGCTGTTTGATGGTGTCCATGATCCACTGTCCGGCCTCGAAGGCTTCGCGGCGGTGAGCCGAACTGACGGCGACGGCCACGGCGATGTCGCCCGGTTCCAGACGGCCCGTGCGATGCACCACGGCTGCCGCTTCCAGCGGCCACCGGTCGGAAGCCTCCCGGGTGATTTCCTTCAAAGACGCGACGGCCATCGCTTCGTACGCTTCGTACGTCAGCGCGGTGGTTCGGAGTGAACCTGTGATCTCCCGCACCGTCCCCAGAAACAGAACAACCGCTCCGGCACGACGAGACCGGACGGCCTGCGTGACCGCCATCACATCAATCGGTTCCGTGGTCACAGACAGCATGACTATCAGCCGGATCGTTGCCCAGGAAAAAAGGCCACCGCGAGTTTCCGCCGTTCAGCCGCCGCTCACCGGCGGAAAACAGGCGACGTCGTCGCCCGGGTGCAGCACGGCTCCGTCATCAGCATACTCCTGATTGACGGCCACCAACAGTCTGCTGCTCAGCGTCTGCAGAGCAGGCAGCCGACTTTCCAGCCGCCGCTTCAGATCGGACACGACCGCCTTTTCGGGAAGATCGATGGTGATTTCCGAACAGCCCGCCGCATCGCGGGCGGCCGCAAAAAACTGGACCGTGATGTTCATGACAAAAGGTATCCGGAAGGACCGGTTCGAAGCTGGGAAGCGATTTCGGGCATGAGCCCCCAGGCGAGGGCGAGAATTTTCAGCGGATGCGCGGTGGGAAAATCCACACACTGTTCCATCTGCATCCGGCAGCTGCTGCAGTCGGTCGCGCCGGCATTCACCTGCACGGAACGCAGTTCGCTGATGAGTTCCGATCCGATCTTCAGGGAGGCATCGAAGTGTTCGGCCGCAATGCCCCAGGTTCCGGCCATTCCCGTGCAGCCACGATCCACCGTGTGAATCTCGATTCCCGGTATCAGCCTCAGCAGTGTCAGCAGGCCCTGCCCGGCTTCCAGCGATTTCAGGTGGCAGGGTGTGTGATACACCAGCCGCAGCGGCACATTCTGGAATTCCGTGTTCAGTTTCCCCTGACGATGCAGATCCAGCAGAAAGGAACCGGCGTCCGTGGTCTGGCGGGCCACGCAGTCCGCATCCGGGTGGTCCAGCAGCAGCGGGTATTCCCGGGACAGACACAGGGCGGCGGTGGGTTCGGTGCAGACGATCGGCAGCCGCTCCCGGGCCGGTTCCCCCAGTTCCCGCAGATTGGTCTCCGCGACCTGACGGGCCGCTTCCACGTCTCCCACGCTGATCATGGACATGCCGGAAACCGTCTGTCCCGGAGGAACGAAGACGCGGTACCCATGATGCTGCATGATCCGGACAAAGGCATGGGCCAGCTGCGTATCGTGATAGTTCGCAAAGTAGTCCACGAAGTACACCACAGCCGGTTCGCGATCGGAATAGCGGCCGCCGGCACATTCGCGACGCGCCACGGGAGAATCCAGAAACGGCCGGCGGGCGAATCGGGGCAGCCGCCGTTTTTCCGCAATGCCGGCCGTGCGTTCCAGAAACCGCCGCACCAGACGCCGCCCCAGCAGTCGATTGGACAGACGCGGGAAACGGGCGGCCAGAGCTGCCCAGACGTGCAGCCGGGAGGTGAGGCGGTCGGCGCGGGTCAGTCCGTTGGCGTCGATGTGCTGCGCCCGGATTTCCATCATCAGCCGGGGAATGTCCACGTTCGACGGGCATTCCAGACGGCACTGGTGGCAGTTGAAACAGGAATCGGCCAGATGCCGCACGGCATCGTGGGTCAACAGTTCCTCAACCCGTCCGGAAGTCAGCGCCGTCCGCAGCACGGCGGCAGCCGACCGGGGACTGCGGCGTTCATCCGGATCGATGCGAAACAGCGGGCACATGCGCAGCCCCGCATCCACGGTGCGGCACTCCCCGCAGCCGTCGCAGGCGACCGCCTGTCCCAGCGCATCGTCCGGTGACCATTTCAGGTCGAGAATCGGCAGCAGGCTGCCGGCGTCAGAAGCCGCCGGGTCCGGAGGCGCCGCCGTGATCGGCCGCAGATAACGCACGGTCAGACGCCCGTCATTGCTGATGATCTTGTCCGGGTTGAGCAGCCGGGCCGGATCGAAGATGTCCTTGACCTTCTGGAACACGCGATACAGCGGGCCGTACTGCGACCGGATGAACGCCGTCCGCGACAGTCCGTCCCCGCCCTGCCCGGTCATCGTTCCTCCCACGGCCCGCACGTGCTGGTACAGATCCCGCGCCAGAGCTTCCAGACGCGTCGCGGTTTCCGGGACCGGCAGGGGCATCAGCGGCCTCAGATGAAGCTGCCCGGATGCAGCATGAGCATACAGGGTGGCCGTCACTTCGTGCCGCTGAAACGTTCTGCGGGCCCGCTGCAGAAATTCAGACAGCGCTGCCGGAGGCACCGCGATGTCTTCCACGATCGGAATCGGACAGGAATGGCTTTTCAGTTTCGCCAGCAGCGACGGCACCTGCTGCGGAAGCTGCCACAGCGCATCCACATCGTCCGGTTCAGTCGCCGTGCAGGTCACCACGTGGCGGATTCCGGACGCCTTCAGACGCAAACGGGCTTCCTGCAGCCGCCGACCGACATCCTGCGGACTCAGGCCGGTGAATTCCAGAAACAGTCCCGCTTCCGCTTCCTGATGGATGACGGACTGCCAGCGGGCATCGGTCTGACGCGCCACACTCAGAAGCCGCCGATCCAGCAGGTCGCACGCACTCGGATCCAGATCCAGAAGCTGCTGCACCGCTTCCAGGGCATCATCCGTCCCCGCAAACATGATGGCCGTCAGCGCCCGATGCTCCGGCAGCGGCAGGGTGTACAGCCGCATCCCGGTAAACAGGCCCAGAGTGCCTTCCGATCCGGCCATCAGACGGGCGACATCCAGGGATCGTCGTCCGCGAATTCCCCGCAGCATGTACCCGCAGGCGTTGCGCATCATGACCGGCTGATGCCGGCGCACGTCGTCGGCCCCGGCATCCAGGACCGCCGCCAGCCGTTCCAGAATGTCATCCCGCCGCCGCAGCGGCGGAAGCTGGCTGAGTTTCAGCGCTTCGTTGCGTACGGGAGGCAGAATGGCATCCCGCGGCGGGATTCCGGCGGCCTGGCCGGCCGGTCCGCCCCCGGAAACCGGTTCCTGAATCACGAATCGAAGCTGCAGCGGTTCCTGTCGCGTGAACAGAAGACGCTGCCCGCCGATCAGGACGCATTCCACTTCGCACACATGATCCCGCATGGACCCGGTGCGAAACGCCTGAGATCCGGCCGCATCGACGGCCAGCATGCTGCCGATTGTGGTGACAGAAGACCGGCCCGACGGCGGCATCAGGCAGCGTCCGTGCGGCCGCAGCGCCTGACACACTTTCGTGAACGCAGCCCCCGGCTGCACAAAGACGGTGTCCCGATCGATTTCCAGAACGGCATTCATGTGCCGGGAAAAATCCACCACGACACCATGTCCGATCGCTCCGCCGGCCAGTCCCGTTCCGGCCCCTCGGGGAATCACGGGCACGCCGTTGTCGGATGCCCAGGCAGCCAGAATCTCCACGTCCTGAGCAGACCGCGGATGCACGACAGCGACCGGTTCCATCTGATGAATACTGCCATCGGTGGCGTACAGCGCTGTGGTCACTTCGTCCGTGAAGATCTCTCCGCTCAGAAGATCCGACAGGTCTTCGGCGATTCTGCGGCGAAATTCCATCAACAGACGTCGCTCCTGCTGAGCATGCCGGGCCGGACTCTACTGCGGCCGCCCCGAACTCCGGTCCTGCCGCTTCTGCATCTGGATGTATCGCTCACTGATCTCCAGGCTGAACGGCGGATGCTCTTCCTGCAGAGGCGTCTGGCGATGCCGGGCCCGACAGCGGTAACACACCAGCATATCACCCATGAATGTGTAAAGCAGCAGATCGACCAGCGCAAATGCCATGAGAATGCCAATGGCCAGAACGGGCCGGTGCCACGCCCAGGCAAGCGAGCTGAACACGATGCCCATCCCCACGAACAGCAGGCCCAGAGCCGGAGGAAAATCCTTTTGACGCCACAGGTCGTCACAGCCGCACACGCGGCAGCGACGAAGCCATCCGTCCGCGAAGTCGTCCGCACCGGCATCGCGCGACCAGTCGCAGTGCGAACAGGCGATCGCCGCCGTTTCCGGATCGGGCCGGACTTCACAGCGCGCCTCGCAGCGCGGACACTGAAAAATGATCTGCATGGAACCGTTCAGCCGAATTCAGAGACACCTGGATACCCGCGGTGATTCGGTATCGGCCGAAGTCCCCGCGCCGGGCCGCCCGCCACCATCGGAAACTCCACACGCCGATGCAGCCTGCCGCACCGAATTTATCCCGATTCCCGGATTTGCACCGGTCGATTTCCGGATCAGTACGGTATCAGCAGTTCGCGTTCCAGAAGGGCGCCCGACATTTCCCCCATCAGCACCAGAATCAGACCGGCAAACAGAACTCCCGTGGCCGACTGCGTGTTCCGATATTTCATGATCCGCCCGACCAGAAAGGCCGTCAGCAGAGGCACCACGATTGTTCCTGTCCAGCGGACCCCCAGCCAGATTCCCTGAGTGATCCCGGGAACGGCCAGACCGGCCGTAAAAACCGCGACAGCCGATGCCGCCAGTCTCAGAAGTGCGGCGACCACAATTGCCCGGCCAAACCACAGCAGCGGCCGCGTGCTCATCGTCGGCGTCGTCAGGTACCAGTGTCCCAGCAGCATGGCTGTCAGCACGCCGCCGCCCACAGCCGCCGAAGACACGTCGGAAAGCACCTGCAGCGGCGATCCGGCGGCCGGTACGGTCAGGGAATGCAGCAGCAGACTGATTCCGCACCCGGCAGCCATCAGCCGGATGCACACATTCCCCGGCCGGCGCCGCCCCAGTGCCCAGAACACGGAACCGAAATACGCCGTGACGGCCACGGCTGTCAGCAGCCGCTGCTGCCAGACGCGCACCGTGTCGGCCGACCAGCTCAGAACAGCCGGCCGCGGTGCGGACACAGCCGCTGCCGCAGACGACGCATCCGTCCAGGTGGGCCCCTGTGTCAGCAGCAGCACGGCCAGCACCGCCAGCCCCAGTACCAGCCGCATCTGAATGCGAAAAAAACCGTCGGTGACTTCCGCACGCGGCATCAGCAGCCACATCAGCGTGATGCCGGCCGCCAGCTTGATGACGAAAAGTGCGATCATGCGATGGTCACCGTCAGCGGCCTGTAATGAGCGCCATGGCCTCCGCCCGGCTGGACTGGTTTTTTTTCAGCAGCCCGCGCACGGCGCTGGTGACTGTGAGCGCACCGGGCTTGCGCACACCCCGAATCGTCATGCAGGTGTGTTCGGCTTCCAGAACCACGATCACGCCTTTGGCGCTGAGTTCCGTTTCGATCAGGTCGGCGATCGTGTGTGTCATGCGTTCCTGCACCTGCGGTCGCCGGGCGACCTCTTCCACCACCCGGGCCAGCTTGCTCAGCCCCGTCACGCGGCCCCGCGGAATGTAGCCCACATGAGCGGTCCCGATGAACGGCAGCAGATGGTGCTCACACATGCTGTGAAATGCAATGTCTCTCACCAGAACCAGCTCATCGTACTGCTCTTCGAATACCCGCTGCAGATGCCGTCCCGGTTCCATGTGCAGCCCGCCGAACATTTCCGCATACATCCGGGCAACACGGGCGGGGGTATCGCGCAGACCATCCCGGTCGGCATCTTCACCGATCGCCGTCAGAATCTCCCGCACCGCCGCTTCGATGCGCGGCTGGTCGATGTCACGGGCTTCAGGAGGCGTCGCTCCGGAAGCCAGAGTCCTGTCGATGTCCGACATGTGGTTTCCGGCGCGAAATGAACAGAACAGACCGTCAGCGGCGGGATTCTAGAACCCCCGAAGCGCCGATTCAAACGCCCCGTCCGGTGAAACGTCCGGGACGCAGCGGCTGCGGTATCCGCCGGACCGCGTCATTCCAGCACGACGTTCACGTCCTGTTCCTGTCCGTCGCGCAGAATGGTCAGAGTCACCTGGTCGCCGGATTCGTGCCGATCCAGCACCGACAGCAGTTCGTTGAGATTCGTCACGCGCCGGCCGGCCACTTTGAGAATCACGTCGCCCGGAACGATCTGGCCGTCGTCCATCGTGATGCCCTGCAGCCCGGCCGCTTCCGCCGGGCTGTCCGGTTCCACGGTCTGAATGACGATCGCCCGCAGCCCCGTCTGCCGCGCCAGCAGCTCATTCAGAAACGGAGACGTCCCGATGCCGATCCGCGGCGGGCTGTACGCTCCGTCCGCAATGATTTCCGGAACAACCCGGTTCACCGTGTCCACAGGAATCGCGAAACCGATGCCCGCCGATGTGCCTGTGGGACTCAGTATCGAAGTATTCACGCCGATCAGCCGTCCTGCACTGTCCAGCAGGGGGCCTCCCGAATTGCCGGGATTGATGGCCGCGTCGATCTGGATGACGTCTTCGATGGGAACACCCGACGGGCTGGTGATTTCCACCCCCCGAGCGGAAACCACGCCGGTCGTGTAGGTCTGCCCGAGGCGATAGGGGTGGCCCAGAGCGAACACGGACTGCCCCACTTCCAGATCGCTGCTGGTACCGATGAGAACCGGGCGCAGCAGGTGTTCCGGGGCGTCGATGCGCAGCACGGCCAGATCGTGATTCTTCGATGACCCGACAACCTCCGCCTCCCAGGCCTGATCCCCGAATTCCACGTACACCGAACTGCCCGGCCGGAGCTGGCCGCGTTCATCCAGAACGCCCCGCACAACGTGATAATTCGTCACGATGTGCCCCTGTTCATCCCAGATGAACCCGCTTCCCGTGCCGCTGTCCTGCTCCCACACCCGCCGGGTCAGCAGGTCTCCCACCAGAGCCCGTGTGTTGATGAACACCACCGACGGGCTGGCCGACCGGAACACGCTGATGGATGTCTGTTCGTATTCGGCCAGGGCTCCGCGGGCCGTCACCGGACGCGGTTCGCCACGAACGTCCGTCCCCAGCCAGCGCTGAATCCGCGGGATCAGCAGATAGACCGTCAGGGCCAGCATGAGCAGCCAGGAGATCGTCAGCCGACGCTGAAAAACGGCCACCGCTTCCTGGGTCGGCATGGATTCCTGGGTCGGCATGGATTCCTGGGCCGGCACCGATTCCTGAGTCGAGGCAGACACGAGCAGACAGTTCCGCAAAAAACGAATTTTCCCATCCGGAATCAGCAGACAGGCACGACCGCGTGCGGTGATCTGCTGCGTACAGCCGCAGTGCTCTCAGACAGCCCGGTACTCCCGGACAGCCGCGAACCGCCCTGTGCCGGACGGGTTTCGGCACCACCGGCTCGCCGACCGCGGATCGGAACGGGAGGATCGGAGTCTGCGAGAATCGTATCGGAGCAGCCGCGGGAGTCCAGAGCGGACTGACGGAGACCAGAACGTGCACCAGACCGGGATCCGACGGAGTCAGCCCCCCAAAAACGGCGACCGGCAGATGTGTGAGGAACACACCTGCCGGTCGTCCGAATGGTTTTTTCCTGAGCCCCGCGTTCCGAAGACCGCAGTGATGTGGCTCAGGCAAGCTGTTTGCGACGATTCACAAGAGTCCGGATCCGTTCGGCCAGCAGAGCGGCATCGAAGGGCTTGCGGAACGTTTCGTTGAAAATCGTTCGGTCGAAGCCTGACGCATTGTCCTCGTCACTCAGCAGGCCAATGAGCACGGTATCGTTGTACTCGCTGTTCCTGCGGAGATTCTGAGCGATCATCAGTGCTTCTTCGCGGCCCATCACAAAGTCCACCACGACGCAGTCGGGATGAATGGACTCTGCCTGGATGCCGGCTTCGAATCCACTGGCGGCCGTTTCGATCCGAAAGTCGTCATTGGCCATCATCTCATCGAGACTCGAACGGGTCAGCCCGTCCGAACCAACGAGAAGAATCTTGCCATAGGCCTCGTCTTCGAGTTCCCCCAGGGGCATGCCGTGTTCCTTGAGAAACCGAATGAGGTGTTCACGAGGAATCCGGCGGTCCTGAGATCCGGGAATTCGATAGCCCCGAAGGCGTCCGGAATCGAACCACTTCGAGACAGTACGAGGTGCGACTTTGCAGATCTTGGCTACCTGACCAGTAGTAAAGATCGTCTTCATGGGCGGGCTCTCCAAACTTCTCTCACTGCACCCTCTCCCCGCCTCGGTTCGAAGCGGCGACAGCGTGCCCCCCTGGTCTGAACGTGGCCGGCTCACTGAGCCCCTGTCGTGATCCACGGCAGACTGCGGGTCTGGGGTTGTGACTAAGGTGTTCCTGGCTGTGTGCGGCACAGCCCGTGTCAACACATGACACTGGTCGGAGTGCAACCGGAGTCCGTCCTGCCGAATCTGCGCGTGCAGTCCGCAATCGCCTCCTGCGATTGTGCGACGGTTCAGATTGTCCCCCTGGCGTCTGAGCCCGTCGTGTTCCTGGCCTCCCCCGCAGCAGGTCTATCGGGTCACCCGCTGCCACAACAGAACGACAAACGCCTGACAACAGTGTCGACCATCCGAATGCGACGACTTTAGCCTTCTTAACCAACCTGCAGCGACTGAGGGCTGCAGGGACGACTCGGCCTGTGCCCGCTCCCGGGTCCCGGTCCCGGAAAAACGCATCTGCCCGAATGCTTCCCGTGCATCGGACCGCTCAGGAGCCGTTCCCGTACCAGCCCGTCGCCGCAGCCCCGCCGGAGTGTGTCCGGGCCCGCTTCACGTCCACGCCCCTGACCGGACTCCCCACCGTCTCGACGCGGACGGCACCATCTTCGCTGCTGCCGTCCGCGGGTCGAAATGGTCAGAATCCCTCTCCGAACCCCTCGGGCCGGCAACGGATCCGGATGCCATCCCGTTGGAAGAACTCAGGAAAGATCTCCGATTTCCTGGAAAAAGTCTGAGACCCGAGACTTGAACGTGCCTTCCCCTTCCACTACCGTATGGCTATTGCTCGACAGTCCGGACGCACTGGCGGAACACGACGGTCGGGCGGGTGTGGTTCTTTTGTTACCATTTAGAAGGACATGTGATCATGCAACGAAAGAGAAAAGGGTTCACATTGATCGAGCTGCTGGTGGTCATTGCGATCATCGCCATCTTGATCTCACTGCTGCTGCCTGCCGTTCAGCAGGCACGGGAAGCAGCACGGCGGACGCAGTGCCGCAACAATCTCAAGCAGATTGGCCTGGGGCTGCACAACTACCACGACGCGTACAACATGTTCCCGCAGGCGTTCAACGTCGACGCAGTGACGGACCTCATGACGTCCATCACGGGAACGCACATGATGACCAGCTGGGCCACCTCGATCCTGCCGTTCGTCGATCAGGAAAACGTGTGGTCTCTGATCACCGCCGGCGGACAGGGCATCCAGGTGGTCGGCGGCACGGACTTCACGGCGTCCAACCACGTGATTCCCATGTACCTGTGCCCGTCTGCACCGCGCAGCAGCGGCACCGCCCGCATCGGATTTGCCAACATGGATCTCATCCCGTCGTCACCGTTCCCGGCCGGAGCCGACCTGTTTATTCAGGCAGGTGTCAGTGACTATGTGTCCACACGCGAAGCTGGTGGCGACGTTGCCACGGCAATCGGCTGCAGCGGCAATTCCTGCCAGGGCGTCCTGTACGGCGGTACCTTCGTAGGTGCAGGCGGGGCAGGCGGTCTGGGTGTGATCATCGCAGACGGCAACAACCGCATTCGCGACGTCACCGATGGAACGTCCAATTCCATCATGGTCACTGAACATGCTTATCGGGGCAATGTCTACCGCGGAAATGGCCCGTCCACCACGAACAATGCCGCCACCTGGCATGAAGGTTCATGGGCCATCTACAGCATCGGTTCTCCCGGGATCGTTGGTATTCCCTTCGGCGGACCGAATGACGCAATCGATACGGCAAACTTCACAGGAACCTGCATCGTCAACTGTAGCAACGCCGTGAAGGACGACTACGACATCGCCGGCCCGTACTCCTTCCACCCGGGTGCGGCCCTGTCTCTGCTGGCTGATGGTTCCGTTCAGACCACCGCAGAAAACATCTCACACATCCTCTACGGGAATGCTGTGACACGTTCTGGCGGTGAAGCAGACGTGCCGTAAGCCGGTTGCTGACTGACTGCTGTCAAGAAGAGAACCCTGAGCCATCCGTGGAAGTTTTCGCGGGTGGCTCATGTTTTGGAGGACTATCCGCATGGCACCCCACTCAACCATCAGGGATTTTCACATGAAGTCGCGTTTCTCCAGTCATCCTGTTTCTGCTGCCGTCGTTCTGGCAGCCCTTGCGCTGACGACCACCGGCTGCTCGGAACCGGAAGTGGCCCCGGCCAATCCCAAGAAGGTCTTTCCGGTAACCGGAACGGTGCTGATCGACGGTGCGCCGGCAAAAAATGTACACGTCAAACTGTATCCCAAAGCCGGCATCGACAAGGAAAATCCGACAGCATCACGTGGTGTCACCGACGAAAACGGCAAGTTCGCAGTGACCACCTATTACCAGGGAGACGGCGCTCCTGTCGGCGAATACATCGTGACGTTTGAACATCTGGTGCGGAGCAATCTGAAACCCGTTCCTGATGAGCTGAAAGGAAAGTACGCCAACGCCCTGAACAATGCTTCCGTACCCGAATTCAACATCACGGTGACCGAAGACGAAAAGGGTGTGGACATGGGAACCATCGAACTGAGCACCCAGTGAACAGAAGTCCCGAAGGACATCCTCTTCAGCAAAAACCCGGTTCCTCCGCAGAATCCCCGGGGAACAGGCTTCGCAGGGGCGTGTTGCGAGGGTGCGTGGGGTGATTTTCTGCAAAGATGCCCCGCTGACGGGGTACATTCCTGCAGACGACGATCGATGACATTGGCCGGACCAGTTCACGTTCCGTTTCCAACGCTCCATATTGCCGTGATGGTTGTCTCAGGGGAACACGTCCCTGTCGCAGATGCGGCAGGGATTTTTTTGGGCCAGCCCGGCCGGACCAGTTGACATGCCGAAGGGAAACGCGACGCTGCCCGTTTTCCGTGAACTTGTCGACGCTCCTTTCCGATGTGCGATGGGATTCGTTCAGATGCGTAACGGCATCCGGTAGGCGGTTTTGCCTGCTGAAGCCGGTTCCGCTGGCAGCCTGTGCCATCCAGCCGAGGCACGCGTTTCGCGTTTCGTGCAGGTGATTCCAGCTGAACGGTCCAGCATTTTCTGAATTCGATGTCGCTGTGCCCGAAGGTGGCGCGGCCTTTTCTGTCTTTGTCTAACTTTGTCTGAAGTCTGTTGTTCTGGAAGGTTTTCCATCGATGTCCGCTCGTCATGCACCGGTCTGGTCTGTTTTGTGCCTGCTGCTGCCGCCGGCTGCGGCAGACGAAGGTCTGTTACAGGCACCAACGACTGAAGGGACATTTTTTCAGGAAGTGCGGGAGTTCCACGGAACGGACCAGGGTCTGCCCGGGTCGGATGTGCGGCAGGTGGCGATCGTGGGGCAGCAGGTGTTCGCCGAAACAGATGGCGGATGGGCCGTGCGGGATCCGAATTCCGGTACGTGGTCACGCAGCCGGGCTCCCCGCATACGACGTGATCTGTCGCGTGATGCCCGGGCGACTCGTCCCGAACGGCGCCGTTCCGAAAGGACCCTGCTTCCCTGGACGCACAGAATCCCGTCGCCCCACAATCGGCTGCCCGTCCGCGACGATCGCCATTCCTGGCTGCCGATCGATCCTG
>WFTL01000054.1 GCA_015485495.1 Planctomycetaceae bacterium | reverse complement strand
GGCACGTCGAACGGCAGGTCCGTCAGTCCCATTTCCATTTCCCAGGCGGCCGGCTGAGTCGCCAGGGGACCGACGAAGGTGGAACTGATCGTCGGATACGCCGCCCGCTGCAGCCAGGCCTCGGGCCGTCCGCGGCGATCCACGGCCGCTTCGATATGAATCGCTGAAACCGTGTGATAGTAGTCGTGGTGCAGGTCGTCTTCCCGTGTCCATGTCACGTGCACCGGCCGTCCGGTCGCCCGCGACAGCAAAGCAGCTTCGACACAGTAATCCGGCTTGCTCTTGCGCCCGAACGCGGATCCCAGCAGCGTGACGTGGACGAGAACGTCCGACGGATCCAGTCCCAGAGCCGGTCCCACGGCCTGCTGGACGGCCTGCGGGTTCTGCGTACAGGTGACGACATGACACGACACGACCCGGCCGTTCGGGTTCGTTTTCACGTCGGCCACTGCACAGGGCGTTTCCATGGGAGCATGCGACAGATGCGGAACGTAATAGTCGGCCCGATGAACTGATCGGGACCGTCCGAGAACTTCCAGAGCGTTGCCGTGTTCGCGGGCCGGAGTTCCCGGCTGTGACGCGGACTGCCGCAGTGAACGAGCGTACTCACTGGAGTTGTACGATGCGTTGCTGCCGGGATCCCAGTCGATTTCCAGGGCATCGCGGGCCTGCCAGGCATTCCACGTGCTGTCAGCCAGAACCGCGACGCCTCCCAGCGGATTGAACATCGGGGCTCCCACGAAGCCGGGGATTTCGATCACGTCCACCACCCCCGGCATGTTCCTGGCCGCTGTGGCATCGAAAGAACGCACCTTTCCGCCCACGACCGGCGGTCGGGCGATGACGGCGAACAGCTGATTGTCCATCCGGGCATCGATCCCGTAGATCGCTTTTCCCGTGAGGATGTCGTCCAGATCCGTCACCGGCGCGTCCCGGCCGATGTACTTCCAGCGGCTGCGTTCTTTGAGCGTGACGGAGTTCGGATCCGGTACGTCCAGAGTCCGGGCGATGGCCACCAGGTCGCCGTACGGCAGAGACCGCCGGCTGCCGGTGTCGTGAACCCGGTGATTGTCCGCCCGACAGCGGGATGCCGGGATGTTCCATTTCCGGGCAGCCGCCTGTTCCAGCATGGTCCGCGCTGTGGCGCCGGCCACGCGCATTTTCCGAAAGAAGAAACGAATGCTGTTCGATCCGTCCGTATTCTGATCTCCCAGGCGTTTGTCTCCCGGAGCCTGCTGAATGACGACTCGATCCCAGTCGGCTTCCAGTTCGTCGGCCACCACACGCGGCAGCCCCGTGCGAATCCCGGTGCCCATTTCCGATCGGTGAGCCACAATGGTGACCGTGCCGTCCGGGGCGATGGCGAGAAACAGGTCCGGTTCGAACCAGTCGGTGTCCTGCGGAGCCGGAGCGGCCACCTGAGTGGTTCCGGCGGACGTCACGCGGGCGGCAAGAACAAAACTGCCCGCAGCCGACAATTGAGCCAGAAAACGGCGGCGCGACAGATGATCGGACAGAAGGCCGTTGTCGGAAATCGTGGGAGGATTCATCGGGACTGCATCTCCTTCGCCGCGGTTCGGATGGCATCGCGGATGCGGGAATACGTGCCGCAGCGACAGATATTCCACATTTCCGTGTCGATGTCTTCGTCCGTGGGATCGCTGTTTCTGGCCAGCAGGGCGGAAGCCATCATGATCTGCCCGGCCTGGCAGTAACCGCACTGCGGTACGTGATGTTCACGCCAGGCGTTCTGCACCGGGTGATCTCCCTGTTCTGACAGGCCCTCGATCGTCGTGACTTCTGCATCCCCCACTTCGCTGAGCGTCGTGACACAGGACTGAACGGCTTCCCCGTCCAGATGCACCGTGCAGGCTCCGCATTCGGATATCCCGCAGCCGTATTTGGTGCCCGTCAGTCCCAGATGATCTCTGAGAACCCACAGCAGCGGCGTGTCTCCAGAAAGACCGCTCACATCACGAGCGACCCCGTTGACTTTGATGGATGGCATCACGCAGTCCTCACCAGGCCAGACTTCATCCAGATTGTTCGTCCGCGGAACATCTTCCCGGGAACGGTGGCAGCATACAGAGTGTAGCAGAGCGGGCCGGGGCAGGGAAACAGTCGGCTTTCACCTGGTCGTCCTGCGGAGCCCGTCCGCCGGATTCTTTTCACCGGAACCACCAGGACGGCCTGTCAGTCCCGGCCGGCGATACGGTCCAGTTCCCTGGGCAGCATCGACCACATGAGAAAACAAAAGAAACACTCCCCCAGAATCAGCAGCATGACAAATCCGTCTTCGGACGAACGGATGAATGGGCCCGCAGCCAGTACCAGACAGCTCATCACAACCATCGGTGCGATTCCAAAACCGATGATGCAGGCCGTCAGCATCGGGGCATGCCGCATACGCAGCGACAGCACCAGCCCCAGAGACAGTGTGGCCGCCGGCCAGGTGACAAGATGCAGGACGAACGGTTCGGTGACAGCATCGCCGATCATTTTCAGAGAATCATCGACGTTGACGACCATCCCGAGCACGAAACCGGCCACCGTGCAGACGGTCGAAGCGAGCAGGGCGGGAATGAGGCCGGTCAGCATCTGAAGAATGAGGGCCCATCGTGACAACGGCAGCATGAGCAGTCCCGGCAGAGTCCGGTCACGCACTTCCACACTGAACACCTGACCAAGCATTCGACAGGCCGTGATGAAGGCAACGGGTATTCCGGCCGTGATCATAACTCCGGCAATCATCTCCATGACCTCCTGCGACCTCACACTGACCGGACCGGACAGATAGATGCCGCCGGCCGCTGTGGCGGCCACCAGCAGCGGAAGAGCGACGGCGAGAACAAACGGGACGCGTCGTCCCCCGGCAACGTAGCGGAACGTCTTCCACGCCAGAGCTTTTTCCGAAACACGGCCTCGTGAACGCGACACCGTTTTTCGAAATCGCAGACGCCTGCGTCGCAAAGCACCGGCTTCCGCTCCAGCCTGGGCGGCGACGGTGAAGCGTTCGAAAAGAAGTCGGCTGAGCACCAGAAACACGGCCGCCAGCACCAGATGAAACGTCATCTGCGAAGTCCACAACGGTCCTTCCGACCACGACGTCACATAGGAACTCAGATTGAACATGAGACTGCGTTCCGACAGCCAGTCTCTCAGAGCCTGCAGTTCATCAACAGCGCCCGGACGGCCCGGACGAAACGCGGCCACGATGCCGTCCAGCACCCAGGTCCAGGTGGGCCATTCCACCGCCAGCCAAAGGATGATGAGTGCCCTGAAGGCGCCGGACGTCCGCTGAAACACGACACTTGTCAGCGTTCCCATCTGGCTGAGCATGACAGCGTACGTCAGCAGTCCCAGGGTACTCAGCAGCAGACCTCGTATAAGGACACCGCCGAGCGTCACGGAAAGCACCAGAAACGGCATGGCCACCAGCAGAAGCAGAACGGCCACCATCAGACGGGGAACGGACTTGCCGATGAGGATCGTCCAGGGACCGGCTCCCGTCATCCGCAGCAGCGGCAGGGTCTGTTCCTCCTTTTCTTCCGTGATGCAGGATGCGAAGTAGATGCCTCCCAGCAGCGTCAGGAAAAAGTAACAGACGAACAGAATGGATGATGCAAAGGCTGCACCGGCTCCCGTGCGCTGCGACACCTGAGCGAAATAGGCGGACATGTTCATCAGAACAAAGCCCGCCAGTCCGGCTCGCAGCAGATGATGGCTCGTCAGGCGGCTTTCCTGCCGGAGCGATCGAATCAGAAAGGCCAGGCCGTGCGTCCGCAGCATCAGTCGTTTCCCGAATGCCCCTCGGACGGTCGACGGGCCGCCCGGTATTCATCAGGTGTATCAATGTCTGAAAAATGTTCCGATTCTGCAAACGGAACGGTGTCAACCGGACCTTCTTCCACCAGACGTCGGATGCCCACATCGTCGGGCAGCCTGAAGATATCGGCTGTGCGCGGCCACGGCAGAAGAATCGGATGGCCGCGTCGATTTCCGAAGACCGGCACGACGGCTGTTCGGTCGTCGTCGCGGCATTCCGCGCATTCAAGGAGACGATCGATCACTGCGGCCGAGAGCTGCGGAACATCGGCCGGAGCGATCAGGCAGACCGCATCGGCCGGAGGCTGCCAGAATTGTTCGATGAAATTCAGCCCCGCGCAGACGGATTCCTTCATGTCCCGGGGAGCCGTCAGCGGACGGACCAGATGGACCGGCCAGCGCCGCACAGCTTCCTGAAGCGGCCGGTCATCCGTTCGCACAACGACAACCGTGTGATCCACCTGGCTGCCGGTCCAGGTGGCCAGAACCTGATCCATCACGGTCCATTGCTGCCAGGGCAGCAGCAGTTTCGACTGTCCCATGCGTCGGCTTCGGCCGGCGGCCGGCACGATGGCAAAGCGGATCGTCACACCTTCGTCCTGCTGCGGCGGACAGACGGACCGCCCCGGTGCCCCGACGAAGCCCGCACCTGAAGAATCACGCTTTCCCCGTCGTGGCCTCGGGTGGTGTACGTGTCCAGAACGTCGACATGCAGCCCCTGCAGCACACCGGCTGCTTCCGCTGCCTGGCGTTCCTGTTTCCACTGCGGCCCTTTGATCAGAAGAAGCCGCCGCCATCCGGAACAGGTCGGGTGAAACCAGGAAAGCAGTTTTGCCAGTGGAGCCACCGCCCGCGCTGTGACGGTGTGAAAGTTCTGCCCGGCTGTGACCTGTTCGGCACGTTCTGCAAACACTCGCACGTTCAGCCCGGCGCGGGCGACCATGTCGCGCAGGGCGGCTGCTTTCTTCTGCGTGCTTTCGGCCAGAGACACATGCAGGTCGTCTCGAAGAACGGCCAGCACGATCCCCGGAACACCACCTCCGGAACCGGCATCCAGCACGTGTTCTGATTTCTGCAGCCACCTGGCCAGATGCATCGAATCGTGCAGATCCCGGCGGACGAACGCATCCCACGTGGTATGACGGGTGAGACTGACACGCTCATTCCAGTCCCACAGGCTTTCGCAGTACCGTGTGAGCTGGGTCTGCTGACGCGGTGTCAGCGACAGCCCGTATTCCTGAAGGGCCTGCTGCAGCGTCATACGCCGGTCAGTCCGAAAACCCGATCCATGTTGGCAGACACCTCCTGCAGCCGCCGGCCGTCTCCTCCCTCGACCTCCGCCGCCGCCCAGCCGGCGAATCCGATTTCCAGCAGCGCCTTTCGCACGTCGGCCCAGTCCAGATCCCCGTGACCGATGTGGGTGAAGCGGTTTTCGGCCCGTGAAAAGCCTTTCACATCGAGCTTGACGATGCGGCGGCCGAGCTGACGAATCCAGTCGCCGGTGGCACCATACTTCCAGTGATTGCCGATGTCGAACTGCATTCCCACCCAGGGACTGTTCAGTTCATCAATGAAACGAACATATTCGTCGGCCGTCTGATCGGAGCCTCCGTCGTGATCGTACATGAACTGATTCCAGACGTTCTCGACAGCAATGTACACACCGTGCTCGGCCGCCACCGGAATAGCGGCTGCCACGTTGTCGATGCAGCGTTTCCAGATATCCTCCGGACTTCCGTCACGGCCGCGCCCGGCCACCAGCAGAACCGTGTTGCCGCCCACCGCCCGGACTTCTTCCAGAGACCGTTTCAGGGAGTCCAGGGCTTTGGCCCGAACCGCGGGCGACGGATCCGTGTGCCGCACATTCCAGTGGTCCGCCACCACAGACCCGTCCACCACCAGACCGGTGGCCCGGACCGCTTTCCGCACTTCCGCCGCATTGATGCCGGGAGTGACCAGTTCGATCCCGTCGAAACCCGCTTCCCTGGCGGCTCGAAAACGATCCGTCAGTGACCCGGATACCTTCACCATGCCGATTTTGAGTGTTTTGTACAGGCGGCCTCGCAAAGTGCCGGAGGCATCGGCGGCCCGGAGACCGGATGACACCGAAAGACACCCGGACACAGCGGCCGCACCGGCGGCCGCTTTCTGAAGAAACATTCGACGAGACGGCATGGGTCACATTCCCGGAGGAGTCTGAGGATCCTGAGACGAAGTTCCGCACGCTGTTTCCGCGCGATCGATCGGAACAGAGATCCTGATCCTAGTCGGGTTTTCCGGACGATGAAAGCCGTTTGCTTCCCCGAAGACGGACTGGCCCGGACGGCATCCGAGGCCATCTGTCCAGGAAGTTTCCCTGGATGCCGGCCGGAATTCCTGTGCCACAGATCTGTACAGAATTGTCCGACCGCACCGCTTTTCTGAAACGTCTGTCAGGATCTTCTGTTTCAGCGACTCTCCTGTGATCACGCCACGGCGAACGATGGACAGGCGAATCTGTGCGGAATAAGAATGCCCGTCCGTCGGGACCGGCGCGCGGTTTCCACGCAGATTGCGGGGCGATCCCGCCGGGCGGGTTTCTTTTCGATTTTCCTCGCGAAGGATGTGACCGGATCATGCAACTGCTCCGCAGACTGACTCAGACCCCCTCCGTTCCCGGCCGTGAAGATCGGATCCGCGGGGTGATTTCCGAATACGTGACCGAACACGGGCTTCTGGACAGTCTGAAAACGGACGCCATGGGATCACTCATCGGATTCCGCCGGGCACGTCCGAAATCGGGGTCCCCGGCGAAACGTCCGGTACGCGTCATGCTGGCCGCTCACATGGACCAGATCGGATTCCTGGTACGTCACATCGACGACAGGGGATTTCTTCGAGTCAATCCGGTGGGCGGGTTCGACCCGCGCAATCTGTTCGCACGATCCGTGCGGGTGTGCACACAGGACGGAGATCTTCCTGGCGTGATGAATCCGTCGGGGCGGCCGGTGCACATCGCGACGGATGAGGAGAAAAAGAAGGTCCCCACGATCACAGAGTTCTGTGTGGATGTGGGACGGGACGGCGAGTCCGTCCGCCAGAAGGTGCGAATCGGCGACATGGTGGTGCTGGACGGACCGTTTCAGGAAGTGGGAGACACCGTGGTCTCGCAGTGTCTGGACAACCGCGTCGGCTGCTGGGCCCTGATTCGCGCCCTGGAAAGTCTGGCCCATCACGACTGTGATGTTTATGCTGCGTGGACGGTGCAGGAAGAAGTGGGCCTGCGGGGAGCCGTCACGGCCGCTTTCGGAATCGAACCGGATATCGGGATCAGTTGTGACACGACGCTGAACTGCGAAGTGCCGGGAGTGCCGGAGGAAGACCGCATCACGCGGTTCGGCGCCGGGGTTGCTCTGGGAATCATGGATTCATCAATGATTGCCGACATCGACCTGATCGAACAGATCGAATCGGTGGCCGGCGAGAAGGAACTGAAGTGTCAGCGGAGTGTTCTGCCCCGCGGCGGGCAGGATGGCGGTGTGATTCAGAGAAGTCGTGACGGAGTCCGCACCGTGGCATTCGCCTGTCCGGTGCGATATATCCACACGGTCACGGAAATGTGCCACCGGGAGGATCTGGCCGGTTACCCGGCGCTGCTGTCCGCCTGGCTGGAGACCATCTGAAGACGGGGGGCCGGACGGCCGGTGTCCCGCCGGGACAGTCATTCAGAAAATCCGAGGAGTCTGAAAATGGGAGTTTATGCGTATGCCCTGTCCTGGGCGATTCCCGGTTTCGTGGTCCTCATCATTGCCGAAGCCGTAGCGGCCCGCATCATGGGCGTGCAGATCAACCGGGGCATGGATGTCATCGCCAGTCTCAGTTCCGGAATCACCAACATTCTGAAAAGCCTGCTGGGACTGGCCGTGGTCATCGTCAGTTACGACTGGATGGAACAGCGCTTCGGGCTGTTCGACATCCAGACCACGTGGCTGCTGTATGTTCTGGCCTTCATCGGATGCGACTTCGCCGGTTACTGGTCGCACCGCTTCAATCATTCGATCAACATCTTCTGGAACCGGCACGTGGTGCATCACAGCAGCGATGAATTCAACCTGTCCTGTGCCCTGCGGCAGGAAATTTCCGCGATCTTCGGTGTGTTCTTTTTCCTGAAACTGCCCATGGCCATCGTGGGGATTCCCGTCGAGGTCATTGCTGTGGTGGCGCCGATCCAGCTTTTTGCTCAGTTCTGGTATCACACCCGCCTGATCGGCCGCATGGGATTCCTGGAAAAAATCCTGGTGACACCGTCTCATCACCGCGTGCACCATGCGATCAATGACATCTATCTGGACAAGAATCTGTCTCAGATTTTCATCATCTGGGACAAACTGTTCGGCACCTTCCAGGAAGAACTCGATGAAGAGCCGCCGGTCTACGGGACGCTCACGCCGGCCAATTCCTGGAATCCCGTCGTCCTGAACTTTTCGCACGCGTGGCGGCTGGCCGTGGACGCCTGGCATGCTCAGAGCTGGTGGGACAAGATTCGCATCTGGTTCATGCCGCTGGGCTGGCGGCCTCCTGATGTGGCGGAAAAATATCCCCGCGAACGGCCTCCGGTCCACGGTCGGAAAAAGTACGACCCGGATGCCTCAACCGCTCTGCGCGTCTGGGCATGGGTGCAGTTCATTCTCTGCATGCTGATGGTGTACCACATGGTGATCGGTTTCGGCCGGTACAGTTTCATGGAAGTGACGTGGTATTCCGCCTACCTGTTCATCACGATCTGCTCCTACACGCTGCTGATGGACCGGCACCGACTGGCCGTGCCGGTGGAAGGCATCCGGCTGGCTCTGGCCGCCATCGTCATCGCCAGAACCGGCGGCTGGTTCGGCCTGGAAGCCTGGCTGCCCGGAGGCATCACGGCCATGATGGCCTATCTGACGCTGTCACTGGCACTGACGCTTTACTTCACGTTTCTGGAACCGGTCCGTCGCCCGGCGGCCGACTGATGCGCGTCGGGTTCTCCGTCAGACGGGCCGGATGCCGGTGCGCCGAAACAGGCTGCTGCGAAACGGCGTTCAGGATTCCGGTCGGCGACGTTCGATGCCGTGCAGCGGGCCACTGCGCCGAAACAGCCGGTCCACGCGGGCGACAACGTCGGGGTCCGGTTCCAGGGGCGGAGCCATGTGGGCTTTCATGCGGGCATCGATGACCAGACTGCCCCGGCAGCCCCAGTGACGATCTTCCGTGAACGAATCGATTCCGAACACATCCGCGGCCGGATTCGATCGTGTGAACGTGACCCACAGAAAGTTGTCCAGGCTGGCAGCGCAGAAGGCCGCGTCGTCGACCAGAACGACCAGAGGAAATCCGTCGAGCGCGGTGTGTCCCTGCAGAGCACTGCAGAATCGTTCGGGCCAGGGATCTTTTCCGTGAGGACCCACGGACCATTTCGGTGCGGTCACCGCCAGGATTCCAGGCAGACACACCTGGAAGCGTCCGAAACCGTCGGGCAGCGGCAGCGTGTCCGGTGGCTGACTGTTCAGAGACCGGCGTTCCGGCCCGGCTGCCGCAATGACGAGCTTGGAGCCGCTGTTCAGTCCCGTTCCGGTGTAGTCCAGCGTGTCGATGGTGGTCTTCGTGTGAAAGTGCAGATCGCGGGTGAAGTCAACCCGGGAAAGAATGTGCCGGAAGAAAGCCGGAATGTCATGAACACGGAGCTGCGGGTCGTCTTCCGTCGCGGCCAGCAGCAGGTATTTTGCCAGCGAAAGCTGGCCCTGGCCAAGAATGGCACTGGCGATGGTCAGCAGCTCCTGAGGTCGACGTTCGGCAGCCCAGGGAACATACCGCTCGCTGCCGATGGCCAGCAGAAGCGGATGCACCCCGGACGCATCCACGGCATGCACTTTCCGAACTCCCGGCAGCACGGACGGAATGGCCGGCCCGGTCAGTTCATGAATGAGTTCACCGAAAACGGTGTCTTCCTGTGGAGGCCGTCCCACAACCGTGAAAGGCCAGATCGCGTCCCGACGATGGTACACCCGCTCGACGTTCAGGACCGGGAAATCGTGTGTCAGACTGTAGTACCCCAGGTGATCCCCGAAGGGGCCTTCGGGAAGCTGTTCGTCGTCCAGCGTGCCGCAGATGCAGAAATCCGCATCGGCACTCAGCAGCGGACCATCAGAACGGCGGATCATGCGGATCGACCGGCGGGCCAGAGCTCCCGCGAAGGACAGTTCCGGAATGCCGTCCGGCAGCGGCATGACGGCCGCCAGCATCATGGCCGGCGGCCCGCCCACGAACACATGGACGGGAAGCCGTTCCGATCGGTTCAGTGCGGCTGCGTGGTGAGCGGCGATGCTGCGATGAATCTGGTAGTGCAGCCCCACCTGCTCTCCGGAACGGTATTGGTTGCCGCTGAGCTGCACGCGATACATCCCCAGATTCGAATGCCGATAACCGGGATGATCGGGATGTTCCGTATACACCTGGGGCAGCGTGATGAAGGCGCCGGCGTCCTTCGGCCAGGAAACCATCTGCGGCAGGGCATCGATGGTCGTTCGGCATTCCAGAACCGGCCCGCTGCGGCGGATCGCAGGACGCAGCGTCGTCAGCGTGCGGGCCAGGGAAGGAATCTTCCAGGGCCGCCGGGCCGGAAGATCCGGAGACGTTTTCAGTGCGATCAGATCGCGAACGGCATGCAGGGCATCGCGAAACAGATACCGAGCCCGGTCCATCGTGCCGAACAGGTTGCTGACCATGGGAAATCGGCAATGGCGCACACGTGCGTAGTACACCGCCGGCCCGCCGGCCGCATAGACACGCCGCTGAATTTCGGCCGCTTCCAGGTACGGATCGATTTCTTCATCAATGCAGACGAGCTGCCTCGTCCGCTTCAGGTCGTTCACGCACTGTCGAAGGCTGCGATATCCCATGGCTGGCCGGTTCCGGCCTTCCTCCTGCCCTGTCGGCTCACGCGCTTCCCAGTCGGCTTTGCAGATAGCTGGCGCGGGCCGCGTTGCGTTCGGCGGTTTTCAGCGGACCGCCGTGCAGCTTCTGCAGATGACTGGGCTGCGTGTGGACGAACAGGGCATTCACGTCGCCGATGCTGATGTCTTCCACCAGACCCAGATTGATTCCCATTCTGAGACTCGACAGGAGGTGCAGCGTTTCATCGGAACTGATGGAACGCGCTCCGGTCAGAATCGCTCTGGCCCGGGCGATTTTGTCATCCAGTGCCTGGCGGTTTTCGCGGCACAGCAGTTCCCGCACCCGCCGTTCGTAGCCGACAATCTGAGGGATCACTTCGTGCATGTTTTCGATGAGTTCCTGTTCGGAACATCCCAGAGTCACCTGGTTGGAAATCTGAAAAAAATCGCCCAGGGCCTGACTGCCTTCTCCGTACAGGCCGCGAACGGCCAGATTGATCTTCTGAGCGGCCTGGTTGACCTTCTGGATTTCGCGAGTCATCCTCAGCCCGGGCAGATGCACCATGACACTCAGCCGAATTCCCGTGCCCACATTCGTGGGACAGGCCGTCAGATAGCCCAGTTCTTCATCGAACGCGTACGTGGCCGATGCCTCGATGCCGGTGTCCAGGGCATCCGCCATGTTCCAGCATTCCTGAAGCGCAAAGCCGCTCTGCAGGACCTGAATCCGCAGATGGTCTTCTTCGTTCAGCATGACGCTCAGATGTTCCCCGGGGCCGACAATCACACCGCGGGGGCCGTCCATCACGGTCAGTTCACGGCTGATGAGCTGACGTTCCATGAGAAGCTGGGAATCCATTTCATCCAGCAGCGCCACGTTGATGAACTGCAGTCCTTCGTCGGGGGCCGCAGCCAGAACAGCGCGCCGCAGCGTTTCCACCAGACGCAGACGCACATCATCGTCCGCCCGCGTCATGAACGGAAAACCGGCGATGTTGCGGGCCAGCCGCACTCGACTGGACACCACGATGTCCGCATCCGGACCGTCTCCTTTCAGCCATTCTCCGCTGGTGCGGGACAGCTCCTCGAGAAAACCGGCTGTGTCGTGTTCGCTGGTCACTGCCGCCTCCTCATTCGTCCTCAGATTCCCGTTCCGGCGCGGACGAATCACCGCCTCCGTGGAGCATCGCTTCGATCCGGGCAATCTGATCCCGCAGGACCGCCGCGGTTTCGTAATCCTCCTTCAGGATCGCTTCCCGCTGTTCCTTGCGAAGCTGCAGCACGCGGGTCTGGTCATCGTGAGTGGCGGCGGATCGTTCCGGCCGCTTTCCCGTGTGCAGCACCTGTTCGTGAATGTTTTCCAGCAGAGGCCGCAGCTCGTCCCGAAAACTGTCGTAACAGAACGGACAGCCGAGCCGCCCGACTTCGCGGAATTCGTTCAGCGTGATTCCGCATCCGGAGCACGTCATCCGGCCCAGGTCGTCATCACCACCGGACTGCAGTTCCTGCAGCTTGGCAGCCAGGTCGGCCGCGATCGATTCCGTGTCGAGTGATTCCGCGTCCTCCAGATACTCCCGCGCACACTTCTCGCACAGATGGATTTCCGTCGCCTGACCATCCAGCACTTCCGTGATATGCAGCGTCGCCTGATTGGCACACTGTCGGCACTTTTTCATCTTCAACAGCGTCCTTCGCGGCAGAATCGATCTGCGGGCGTTCCGGCCGACACTCCGGACCGCTCCGCAGGTGAAGTGTTCGCAAAGCGGACAAAAATGTCAAAGCCTCCGCCAATCCCCCGAAACCGAAGCCGCCGGGACATCGCCGACGTGTCCGGGAAAACGGCTGTTCGGCAGGCCGGGCAGCCGGCCGACAGTGTGTCCGCCGAATTTCGGCCGGCTGGATCGAAGCCGGACAGCAGGACCGTCCGCCCGGAGGCCCGTCACTGTTTCATGGCCGCCGCCAGAATCTGAGACGTGCTTTCCCGCATGATGCGGGGATCCACCATCTCCCCTTTCTGCAGCGTGGCCCGGACGTCCTTTCCGGAAATGAAGACCGGCTTTTCGCCTTCGTGCCTGGACATCAGGTCGACACGTCCGATGGATTCGTAATAGGCAGCGAACCCCACATTGACCGGCTGAATCTGAAGCTCACCGTTCAGATTTCGGAAGATTTCCTGAGCATCGAAATCTCCCCAGATGGGAGTTCCGTCGTGGAACGGAGCGTCTGCATGTTTGCGTCCGATGACGATGTGCGTGAAGCCCATGTTCTGCCGGTAAATGGCATGCATGACGGCCTCTTTCGGACCTCCATAGAACATTTTGATGTCCAGCCCCAGCAGCAGCACCCGGTCCGCGACGCTTTCGCCCCGCGGTTCCCACAAAGACGGATCGCTGTCGCCTTCGCCCAGACCGCGTCCTTCGATCAGCGCTTCGTAGGTCTGCATGCGGATTTCCGCACTGACGTCGTCCCCTTTTGTTTCCCCCACCAGCGGGTTCAGCACGGCTCCCGCATTCCGGCCGGAACGGATCAGTTCTTCCAGAGCGTACACCATTGCGTACTCGTGCGCCCGGTGCAGCGGGTTGCGGGTCTGGAAGGCGACCACAGCATCCCAGCCCTGTTTCTCCAGCAGCGCCCGCACCTGACGCGGCGTCAGGACGTACTTCCCGAAGGAAGCGTTTTTCGGCTGAGGCAGAGCCCGGATCCGTCCGCCGATCAAAAAGGTCTTCTCCGCGTCATTGACCAGAACCATGTCCGCACCGGGATGGTCCGTCCGGTCCGTGCCGTACACAGAAGCCAGATACCTGGGTTTGTCCCATTCGTACACGTCTTCCACGTCGACGGTTCCGACGACGGATCCGTCCGGTCCCGTCAGGGCCACCCGGCAGCCGGCGGACAGGCGGCCGGCCAGTTCGGCCGTCACCGGCAGGGCCAGAGGAATCGTCCAGGCATATTTCTGCCCGCCCGATTCGATGACAGATTCGTCCAGAACCTGATTCCACTGAGCGGACGTCATGGGCCCGTGCAGCGGGCTGAGGGTGCCGTCGGCGAATCGGTATACGGTCGACAGATCGGCCGCCGACACGGGAACCGCCGTCAGGTCGGCCGCTTCGGCGAGAAAATCATCATGTTCGTCTTCGGGAACCGTGCAGCAGACCGGTTCAGTCAGTCCGCCGTGGGGAGCAATCAGATGGGCCATGAAACGGGTTTTCCAGAGAAGCATAAAGGCACGGACACACGTCAGAACAGAACCATCCGGTGCTGTTCTGAATCGAGGCGCGAACGTAGAGAAACACTCCGGACCCGTCAAGCAGTTCTCAACATGAAGAACGACCGGTGGCCGGACGGGTGCGAAACGTGTTCCGAACCGTCGGCCGGAACGTCCGGACCATCATCGGCAGCGCCGGAATCTAACCGAAGAAGTTGTCGTATTCGAGCAGGTCATCTTCGGTGACGAAGTCGTAGTTCTGTTCCTTCAGAACGCGCAGCGCTTCGTCCAGGTTGTCCACATACACCGCGATGGACCCGCGTCCGTGACGGCGGTACATGAGCGGATAGACGTACTGGACATTCAGTTCAGCCGACATCAGGCTGCTGCAGACACTCGTATGCGGCTGATCCGTGTCGGGCAGCAGCACGCCGATCACATCCGTTTCGAACGTCGTGACGCGGGAAAATTCCAGCAGTTCCCGGGTCCGTTCGTAATTGTTGGTCACCAGGCGGGCGATGGAACAGTCGGACGAATCCACGATGGACAGACCGATGATCTGCAGATCGGCCCGTTCCACGCAGCGGAGCACGTTCTGCAGAGCCCCCACCTTGTTTTCCATGAACAGACCAAACTGTCTCAGACAGGGCCAGTCGCGTCCCCGCGACGTCAGCGGTTCCACCGGGGCATCGTCGTCGTATCCAGCGCTCATCATCCGGCCTTTCGCAGCGAACGCCCGGCTGCAACAAAAGAATTTCTGGCTTCAATGATCGACTCGGCATCGAACCGCTTGCCGAAGTAACTGGCGATGGCGTCGCTGTCGCTGAGGACCCGTTCGACCCCGCCGGAAACGATCACGCGTCCGTTGCCGATGATGTAACTGCGATCCGCGATTGTCAGCAGTTCCCGTTCGCGGTGATCCGTGATCAGGATGGCGATTCCCGCATCCTTCAGTTTGCGGATGATGTCCTGAATGCTGTGAATGGTCGTCGGATCGATTCCCGTAAACGGTTCGTCCAGCAGAATGATGTCCGGATCGCTGGCCAGAGCCCGGGCGATTTCCAGCCGCCGCCGTTCTCCTCCCGAAAGCGACCCGGACTGCTGACGCCGTTTATCATCCAGACCGAAATCCGTCAGCAGCTCGTCCACGCGGGCGGCTGCTTCCTGGCGGCGCTGACCGCGCAGTTCCAGAATCGCGAAAATGTTGTCTTCCACGGACAGCTTCGCAAAGACGCTCTGATCCTGCGGCAGATAGCCGAGGCCGTGCTGGGCCCGCAGATACATGGGCCAGTGCGTCACGTCTTCTCCCCGCAGATAAATGCGACCTTCGGTCGGAGCGATCAGACCGCAGGCCATGCGAAACGTCGTGCTTTTGCCGGCGCCGTTCGGCCCCAGCAGTCCGACGATTTCTCCCGGTTCGACATCGAAGTCGACTCCATCGACCGCCCGTTTCCCCGGGTAATCCTTGACCAGTCCCGTACATTGCAGCAAAGGCATCAGAGAATCCTTCTCAGCGGTGTGCCGGTATCGGGCGGCCCGGACACGGGCCGCACCGGAATTCAGCGAATCTTTTTCATCCTGGAAAAGTTCGGGTAAAAGGGAACACGGATCCTCGGATAGTCGTTCAGGACCCGGACTCCGCGGACCTTTCCGTCCGCCGTCAGCGAAAGTTCCTGATGGCGGGTCAGCGGAAAGCCCTCGCCGCCGTTGAGAAACGGGATGCCATGCGGCCAGAACACGAACAGAGCCCGGCCGATCAGATCCTTCCGTTTCACGGCCCAGCGATGTCCGGTCAGCCCCCAGCTCGATCGGTTGTAGTAGTCGAACAGACGGCTGTCCTTGCTCCGCGGCGAGTTGTCTCCAAACATCAGATACTCGTCGTCATCAAGTCGGTATTCCGTGTACTGCCCGAAACGTTCATGAGCCGTGCGGGCCGCCGCCACCCAGGCGTCGGCCCAGCCTTCCGGGTCGCGCAGTCTGTGATGCAGGGTCGCCGGACTGGCCACTTCCTGGGACCGTCCGGTCAGCTCCCAGGACGATGACACGTAGCCTTCCTCCGGATCGAACCGGTACGCATCGTTCCGGTAGTAAATGTCTCTCTGAATCACCAGATCACTCACCGTCACATGCGCATCCCGGACGGCGATGCCGCAGGGAGCGGTGTCCTGAGGCCCTGGACGAAGCGTCAGGGCATCGGCGAAATTCTGCTCGATCACCACGTCCTCGCCGAAATCGACCGGTACGTCATCGATCCAGAGCAGCAGACGATTGTCCACATTGGCGAATGTCAGGTCCGCCGTTCCGGTCAAAGGATCCACCCGGCCGGATGCCAGCAGACGCGGATGGCTGCCGTCGCGGTCCGTGAGGTGACTGATGCGGTGCATCGTGACCGTTCCGTCCGCCGGAAGAATCGTGCAGAAAAATGTGTCCGGCCCTTCGATCAGTTCCAGACGCACGGCACTGCTGTCCTGCGCCTCGTGCACTTCCAGACGGCAGTTGAGAGTCAGGTCGCCCACCCAGTAGGCATCGGAATCGAAATAGTCGTAACGAGCACCGGCGGCGACATTGAAACCGCAGAAATCGGACACCAAAGACGCCTGTGGCACGTTCGTCAGACGCCCGTTGTCCACATCCTGCCAGTCGGCCGGCGACGGCACCAGATGCCGATATCGCAGCCAGTGCCAGTCTCCTCCGGACGCGTCCGCTTCGTACCGGCGTGTCCGGCGATCCGGCTGCCAGGCATTTTTCGCAGCCAGCCAGCCGCCGACCGCATCGGGCGCATCGGCAGCGCGGATGGATGGTTCCCAGCGTTCCGGCCATCCCGCGGCCAGCAGTTCGGAAGCCGGCCAGTTGTCGTCGTAAACCAGAAGCTGAATGGCCTTCTGCACGGACGGGTCGTCTTTTCGGAGCATCTGCCAGGGGTCTTCTTCCCCGCGACGCATCCACAGATTTCCCTGGCGGATTCGAATCGTTTCTCCCGGCAGTCCCACCAGCCGCTTGATGTAGTTGACGTGTCCTTCTTCCGGATTCCTGAACACGACCACATCGAACCGCCGGTACTGCGAGACCTGTTTGTTCACGATGATGCGGTCTCCGTTGAACACCGCAGCATGCTCCGCCCGCACCGGCCGGCGACAGTTCGGACACAGCGTACTCAGAATCCGCTGCCCCTCGATGACATACCCGGATTCATCATCGACTTCCGTGGATGCTCCCACCTGAAAATCGATCCCGCACGCCGGACAGCGAACGTCCTTGTGACGCCCGTACAGAGTCGGAGCCATCGATCCGGTTGGAATCACATAGGCTTCGGCCTGAAATGTCTTGAACAGAAAAGCCAGAGCGAACGCGATGGCGATCGATTCCACCGTCTCGCGAATACCGCCTTCGCCCCGAGCTGAACTGCGGCGTCGCACGGCCCCATCGGACGACGGTCGCTGATGCCTCTTCGTTTCTGACTGTTGAGTTCTTTTGCCCATATGCAGTTCTGCACCCGTGTGGTGCCGGCGTGGGTCGTGCATCAGACCGCAGCCGGCAGACGGTTTGCTGTCTCACTTCCTGTTGCCGTATGCCGTTCCTCGCAAAGGACCTCACCGCGCCCGCTGTCGGACGAATCGGCCCGGAAGCGGCCCACCTGGATGCCGTTCCGGTCAGGGAATATAGCGAATCCTTTGGAAATCGGGTAACCGAATTGTCATCTCCCGGCTGCCGAACCGGATGCGCCCGGGACGAGACGGAAGATGCACCAGAAAAGGCTTTCCTGTCAGCAGGCGATGGGGAACGAACGGATCTTCCCAGGAACGGCTGTCGAACGAAACCGGACTGTTGTCTCCCAGAACGAAGTAGCTTCCGGACCGGATCCGGCAGTCTCGTTCCACCGCGTGCCGCCCCCTTCCTTCCGTGTAGTACACGTCGCGATACAGTCGCAGCGTTTCCAGCCGGAACCGTCCGCCGGAAAACGCCAGCGTCAGACGATTCTGCTGCCCGTAGATCCGGCGGCCTGCGTCCAGAACAGCGTCCGATGCCGCGTCATCGCCGGTCGGCAGAGCCCCAGGCAGGTCCAGCGGCCGAAACGGAAGGTCCCCGTCGACAGCCACCAGAAGCCGCCGGTCGAACCCCGACACTTCCAGGCGAAATTCGGCAGGCAGACGGGCCAGGACCGCCTGCCGCACAGCGTCCGGCTGATCATTGACCCGCACGGTGATCTCGCCGGTTGCCGGGATGATTGTGATTCGGGCCACGTCGTCCGCCACCGGCATCTGAACCCGCATCTCCCGCGGCTGCTGCTGCATCGATATGGTCACATCGAGCATGAGGTCGGTGATGGGATGTTCCGAAGCCATCGCAGGCGGGTTGTATCCGCAGCGGTCTGTCAAAGGAGCCAGATGCGACCGGGCGGCCAGCCGGTAGACAGCCCGCCGGAAACCAGGACCGGACGCGGACCGGATGAGATCCCGCTGCATCTGTTCGGGCATCACGCCCCGACAGCGAAGCCGCTGCCGCTGTTCGTCATATTCCAGACGGTTCGTCCAGGAAACGGGGATCCTGTCGAACCGCCGCAGAAACTCATCCCAGTCCGGATGCGCATCGGCTGCGGGAAGAGCCACTTCGGTCACATGCTGTCCGCCATGCCACCGCCAGGGACGCAGGGTGAGAGAACCCACGGACGGATCGTTTCCAGGCGAATCGAATACGAGCTGTTCGTCGATCACATCCCAGTTGCCGTCGAGCTGCCAGGGAAGTTCCCACAGATCGCTGTCCGGCAGGAAAGCCAGATCGCTGACGGGGATCCTCATGTCCCGCTGAACCGTCAGGTCCTTGCGGGCGATGCGGCCGTTGATATAGACGTCGCCGGAATGGATGCGGATGCGTTCTCCAGGAAGACCGACCACACGTTTGACATAGGCTTCTTCCGGATCCGCCGGATTCCGAAACACGACCGGTTCCCAGCGGCGCGGAGGCCTCAGATCGAACACATGCCGGTGAACCAGAAGCTGATCACCGTGGTTCCTCGGCACGTCGGAAACATCGATGTTGATCTGACCGCAGTTCGGACAGGTTGCCCGGGCCGTTTCGGACGCGTCTGCGGCGGTCTGGCCGTCACCGGAATCCGTGAAACGCACTCCGAAGGCAAACAGCCAGTCGCAGGACGGACACCGAACCCGTTTGTGAAAACCGAGCAGGGCCGGAGCCATCGAGCCGGTGGAAACCAGATACCCTTCCAGAATAAAACTGCGAAGCATGGTGACCGTCAGGACGAAGCACACGGTCAGGTCCGACATGCCCCGCAGATGACGGCTGTCTGATTGGGAACATCCCGGTTGCATGGCAGATCAGAACGGATGTCGCACAGGCCGACCGGCCGCCATTCGAAACCGATGACCGCCGGGACCGGCCGAAGAATGAGATCAGGCCGCCTGTTGCCCGCCGGATGCCGTCGACAGTCGGTTCAGTTCGTCCCGAATCGTCCGGCAAAGAGTTGCTTCCAGACGGGCCAGAGCCGTCGCGGCGCAGACACCGTCCATGACACGATGATCATAAGCCAGCGTCACGCGGCAGCGGCCCCGATCATCCAGCGGGCCGAATGTGAGGCAGCCGGTGTGGATGGACGGCGGCACCTGGATTTCGGCTCCACGTCCGGCCAGAGTCGACAGAAAACAGGTCCCCAGACGCCGCGCCCGGCCGGCCGTGGCCACGTGGACATTCCACCACCAGATCAGCCGCCGCAGTCCGACCGGCAGACGAGCCAGTTGAATCTGTCGCCGAAAAACGCGTCCTGGAGGACCGTCGCGGAACAATTCGAGCTGTTTCTGGATGTCCGGCAGCGTGCTGTTTTCCGGCTGGTGAATCTGTCCCCAGAACAGCCAGTCCGCATGGCGCCAGCGCCGGTGGACGGTCACGGAAGCGATGCTGACAGGATGCTGGTAAAGATGAGCCCACGGCCAGCGGTACCACGTCTGCCGCAGTTCCGGCATGTCCCGAGCGACCAGGCCGAAGGCGCGCAGAAACACACTCACCCACGAAATGCGGGGCACCGCCGCGGCCCGCACGGCAGCCAGATCACTCAGATCCATCACACGGTCGTGTCCGCACAGAGGAACCTGGCGGCTGAACGTCAGCAGATCGCTGGTCAGCCTGCGCGAAGGCGGTACGTGAAATCGATGTCCGTCGTGTCGAGTGTCGTTCAAACGTCCCTGTCCCCCGTGAACGCGGTGATTTGGAAGCATCCTGAATCACGACGAGGGTAGCAGATTCCGGTAATCCGCGAAAAGACCACCGTATGCGCACAGATGCCGGATCCGACACGCGAACCGTCACGCCGCAGGGAAACTCGACTTCGACCGCAGCGGTGTCCGTCACCTGGACGGCGACAAACGGGGCCACGTCCGAAGCACGGTCCGCTGCCTGTTCGACCATTCTTCGTCGTCGCCGGTAGAAAGCATTCTGTGACACGCCGATGCGTTCACAGAACGCGGCCACCGACAACCCGGACTTTTTCTGCTGTTCGATCCACTCCGCCCACTGCCGGGCCGAATACGTGCGACTCATAGC
>WFTL01000053.1 GCA_015485495.1 Planctomycetaceae bacterium | reverse complement strand
GCAGATCACGTTTCGTGATGATCCGACCGTCCCTGATCCCACGGATGGCGATATCAGCTCAGCGGGAGGCCGCGATCTGACGACCGGGCAGCGCACCGGGGTCGGAGCGGGCCTGGTGATCCCTGTACCACTCACCATCGCTGCCGATACGGCCGTCAGCGGCGCGATTCTGTCGATCAACACATCGGGATCCACTGCCGGCGACATCGTATTTCAGGGAACGGTCGACGGGCAGAATCCCGCATCGGACAGTCTGACGATCCGGGCGGCCGACACCAGCGTGACGGATCCGTCCGTACCCGTATCCGGGAATGTGATCTTTCAGCAGGATGTCGGAGGGGCGGTTCGGCTGGGCGACCTGACCATCGAAGACGCCGGCCGTGTGACGGCTGAACGGATGATTCGAGCCACACGGCTGGTGCAGACTGCCGGCGCCGGAGACACGATTCTCAGCGAAGTGGACATCGAAACCGCAGCGGCGGCCGGTCCGGCCCTTGGCGTGGACGTGACGACGGACTACACGATTCATCTGCGGGGCGACGTGATCGTCCGGGATGCGGCGGGCGTCGTGGACAGCACAGCAGGCACTGGTGAAACAGTTTCGTTCACATCCGTGGACGGCAACATCATTCTGAACGACGGGATCCTGATCTCGACCGATGAAGATCCGGCACCCGGACATTCGTCCGAGCAGACCGGTGATGTTCTGGCCATCACGGCCGACTCGGCCGGAACCGCCCGGCGGGGGTACTCGGCCGCCGAACGAGACAGCGATGCAGACGGGATTCCGGACGCTGCCGATGCGGATCGGGATGGGGACGGCATTCCGGATGCGGACCCGGCCGACACGGAGATCACCGTGTCCGGTCTGGTCAAAGCCGGTCCGGCCACACAGCTGCGGACGGACGGCGGCGTGGCCCGTCGCCTTGTCCCGCTCATCGACCCGACCGGCGTCATCACCGCCACAACACTCAACGACACCAGCGGACAGTTCTTTTTCCGCACCGAGTGGGATGTCACTGTCGGCATCGATGGCGAAGAGAACCTGCGTCTGAATGTGGACTGGCGCGATCCCGTCGATGACCCGCAGATGTTTCCGGACACACTGACCGGAAATCCGGTGACTTCGGCACGCCAGCAGACGTTCCTGGTGCGTGATGACCCGAACGGGATGAATCCCTCCGCAGAGTCGATTGGGCATGTCTATTCGGTGGTCGATTTCATCGGTTATGTCGATGCCGGCGTGACGACATTCCACGTCGATTTTTCCGCAGCTCATCACGAATCGATCCGTGTACGCGGATCCAGTGTCGACCAGGGTTCTCTGGTGCCCGCTCAGACCGTTCCCGGCGGCGTCATCACAACCACCGACGATCCCGGGACGGGCACCGGCATCGCTGATCCGGGGACGGATGTCACCGACCCGATCGCATCGAATGCGGACCTGGCCTTTGAAACGGGTCTGCTGGAAATGCGCATCCCCACCAGACAGGTCGCGTTCGTGCCGCGTGTCGATCCGGAACAGCCGGTGCCCGCGCCGGAACCGGCTCCCGCGCCCGAACCGATTGTGCGAATCGTGCAGCAGACGGTTCCCGATCAGGCGGCCGAATTTCCTCCGGGTTCTGCAACCAGCCGTTCGGAAGACTTTTTTCAGCTTCGGCAGGACAGTTCTGAACCGGTGGACGGATTTGAACGCATCGACACGGTCGTCGGCTGGAAGCTGCTGCAGCCGAAACGGCTTCGCGAATGGGTTTACGAAAACGACCTGGACGGACGCGGTTACGAACTGTGGCTGATTACCACCAGGCTGAAGGACGGCCGGCGGATCACCTTCGAACGCCCGGTTCTGCGGTTCGATGTATTCGACAACCAGCCGTTTCCCGCGGAAGAAGATCTGGAAGATGTGTCGTCGGAACTGAAACTGGAACTGCCTGAAGTTCCCGGTTCCGGCAGCCTGTTCCCGCCGGACGCTCCCGCGCCGGTCGATTCCGCGCCGGATAACGACACGGCTCCGCCGGAACCTGCGGATGACGTTCCGGGTTCGGAAGGTTTCGGTCCGGCCGGCCGCGGGGAGCGGCCGGAATCCGGCAGTCTGCCGGAAGAGTCGGTTGGGGTCGGCCCGGCCCGATCCGCTCTGACCGGGCTGACGGTGGCCGCCATGCTCCGCCACCGGTCACACCCGCTGCGGCGCAGCGCTGCTCTGGCAGCCGTTCTGCGCAGTCGTCGGAACCGGCCGTCACGGGCCGGTGATGCCGATTGTGACCGCACGATGCAGAAACACACCTCGTCGACCGACTGTTCCGCCGTTCGATGAGTTTGTCGTCAGAAAACCGGCAGGTGCCCTGTGGCGAGACCCCGGTCTCCGCTTCATACTCGGGTTCCGCAATGCCATCGGCCGCTGTCCTGAACTGCCGCATCGTGCGTGTCTGCAGGGGGGTACCATGAACAGCGAAAAAAAGAAAAGACCCGCTCCGGACAACGACCCGGTCTTCGAAACGCAGCCGGTCATGGGACCGGACGGCCAGCCTCTGGCGGAATCGCCGGACGACGATGCTGCGGCGACTCAGCCGGACGTTTCATCCGGCGACGATTCCGACTCTTCGCCCGCTCTGTCCCCAGGCGCCGGGGAAGCGGATCTGTATGCGACGCAGCCGATGCCGGGACCGGACGGCCAGCCGCCGCCGCCTGGCCACACGGATCTCCACAATCCGTCTGAAGCCACTCAGGTGATTCCGCCGGAAGCAGCGGGGACCGATGACGAAGATTCCGCGGCCACCCAGGACGTGCTCCGGAACCAGCCTTTCGCCACTCAGCCGATGATCGGGCCGGATGGTCAGCCGACAGCTCCTGCCGATCCCGATCTGCACCATCCGGCGGCCGCCACGCAGGTCATGCCGACCGGCGACGAGGATGTTCCGGACGATCTGAAAGCCACGATGTCTCTGCGTCTGCCGCCGGACGACGATCTGAAGCGGCTGTCGCGTACGATCGCCGCCGACGATGATCAGGTGCTGCGCGTCGCGGCGGCCGTGACACAGCAGCACGTTCTCACGATGCCCGAAGCGAAGAGCGTTTCCGGGCTTCCCGGCGCAGGCCGGCCGGCCGTGGCGGCCGGCCGGAGCACCTGGAACCTGCGTATCCGGCAGCGAAGAATTGCCGGCCACGTTACCGGAATCGTCAACGACATTCCGGACGATCCGTCGCAGCAGACGGGACTGCAGTCCGCCCTGGTCTCAGACGATTCTGCCCCGGAATACGAAGTTCTCAGCGAACTGGGTGCCGGCAACATGGGTGTCGTGTACCGGGCCCGGCAGACATCGCTCAACCGCCAGGTGGCCATCAAGTCCCTCAAACCGGCCTCCCGCAATGTGGACCATGATCAGGCCATGTTCGTGTCGGAAGCCGTGGTCACGGCGAATCTCGTGCATCCGTGCATCGTTCCGATCCACGATCTCGGGCGGACGGCAGACGGTAAACTGTTCTACACGATGAAACAGGTGTCCGGGACGCCCTGGAACGAAACGATTCGCGACAACTCTCTGGAAGACAATCTCGACATTCTGATGAAAGTCTGCGATGCCGTGGCCTATGCGCATTCGCGGGGTGTCATCAACCGGGATCTGAAACCCGAAAATGTGATCGTCGGCGATTACGGCGAAGTCAACGTTCTGGACTGGGGTCTGGCGATCACGACCGATCAGTTCGAACAGAAAGACAGCGTCATCGTGGATTTCCGCGGCGGCTGCGGAACGCCCGTTTACATGGCTCCGGAACTGGCCCGCGCCGACATTTCCGCCATCGGCCCGCACAGCGATGTGTATCTTCTGGGAGCCATTCTGTTTGAGATTCTCGAAGGATTCCCTCCGCACCTTCTGAAAAGCACGTGGCAGGCGGAACATCCCCGGCATCAGCTTCAGGCGGTGATCCAGGCCGTCCTGAACAATCAGATCGAAGAAGATGTCGAACACACGGGCGAACTGATGGACATCGCCCGGCGGGCCATGCAGACGGATCCGCAGGACCGGTGGGCCAGTGTGACCGATTTTCAGGAAGCCATTCGTGAATACCGCATCACGGGCCGCGCCGAAGAACTCATGCGCCGGGCCGAACAGGAACAGGTGACGACTTATGAAACGTACCAGACAGCCGTCGCTCTGTACGACGATGCTCTGCGCAAATGGCCGAATAACGAGCGGGCTCTGACCGGTGACCGCCGGGCCCGGCTGGCGTATGCGGAACTGGCACACGCCCGGGGGGATATCGACCTGGGCCTGCAGGTCCTGGCGGTCCGCGATGATCCGGCTTTCACCGGAATTCGGCGTCGGCTGAAACGAACACGGACCGCCCGACAGATCGTGCGAACCACGTGGCTGCTGCTGTTCCTGGCCGCTGTGGGCCTGTCCGGCTGGCTCGTTTCTACGAACCGCGAACTGCTGAACGCCGAACAGGCTCTGGCCCGAAAAACGGAAGAAGCCCAGGAACAGACGCGCATCGCAGAAGAACAGATTCTCATCGCCCGCCGTGAACGGGCCGAAGCCGATGCCGCCCGGCAGGAAGCCCGCCAGCAGACCGAACGCGCTCACCTGGCCCGGCAGGAAGCCGAGAAGCTGACTCGGGAGATCGCCGCCGCCCGGGACGAGGTGCGGGCGCAGTCGGAACGAGCGGCCGCGGCGCGCGAAGAAGCCCGCCAGGCCCGCCTGGCGGCCGAACAGCAGCAGGCACTGGCCCTGGCGGCCGAACGCGAAAAAGAAGCCGCACTGCAGGAAGCCGAACGCATCCGCATCGAAGGGCGGCTGGAACAGGTCGACGCCAAAATGGAAATCCGCAGGTACGACGATGTGGTCCGCCTGGTGGATGATGCCCTGAAGGAATTCCCGTCACTCGCCGATCAGCCGGACCTTGTCGAGCTGCTGCAGAAAAAGAAAGAGGAAGCCCGCAGACTGACCGGGCACGAATCCGTGCAGCTTCCGCACCCGTCCGCCGTGGCCGTCTCCAGTTCCGACGGATCGGCTCTGGTCACCGTATCCCGCGGTGAGAAGCCGATTCTGACGGTGTTTCGATCGGTCGGACCGCATGGAGTGTCGTCCGAAGACGGCATCCGCCTTCCCGTGCAGGCCCGGTCCGTCCGTCGTGTGGCCGTGTCTCGTGGAGGCCTCACGGTGTCCGCGATCGGACGCTGTCGGAATTCCCGCCGGTTCTGCCACGCACTGTGGCGGTGGAACGGCCGCCGATACGTGCCTGTCGGCTGTTCGGAAATCGACACGCGCCACCCCCCGCATGGCCTGCTGTCTCCGGACGGACAGTATGCTCTGCTGATGCGTTCCGGGCACACCGGCCGGGTGACCGTTTACCGGGTCTCGCCGGAAGGCACCCGCGTGCTCCTCGATGAACAGCTCGATGAAGTCGCCGGGACGTTTCCTGTGATCGAAGATGCCGTTCTGCTGCCGGACCTGTCGGCCGTTATCGTGGCCACGCGAGAAGGCTGCCACAGCATTCGATTCCGCTGGTCCGGCGATGCGGTGCACATGACCCGACGGATGAAAGGTGAGGCATTCAGCAACGTGTTTCCTTCGCCGGAAGGACTCAACCGGCTGGGACGGGACAGCGAACGAAGCCGGTTCCGACCGCGGCAGCTTGTGCTGTCGGCGGACGGATCCACGCTGGCACTGATCAGCGGCACGAGGCTGATTGCGATTCCTCGGGACGCGCAGGCCGGCCCCCAGGAATTCCCGTTTTCCAGTCCGTTGCAGCTTTCCGGTCACGGAATCGTCGACACCTCTTACGGCACCCGCATTGCGGCCCGGTTTTCCGCCGACGGAACATGGCTGGTGACGGCCGGACACCGTTATCTTCAGTTGTGGCGAAAAGACGGCGATCAGTACCGGCTGCATGAACTGGACGGGCTGTACGACGGCGATGCCATCGCCGGCCACTCCCGCAGCATCCGCCATGTGTCTTTTCTTCCGGGAACCGGTGACCGCCTTCTGTCTGTCTCAGGAGACGGCATCGTTCGCATCTGGAATCCGGCCGCATATGGCCGGTACGTGCTGCAGATGCGGGCCCTGCGCGATGCTCTGCATACTGCGGCCCGCAACGTTCTTTCCGCACCGTCGCCTCCGGACAGCCGGGCATCTTTGCCGACCGACCGCAATCGTCCGCTGAGACGGCCAGCGGCACAGGGACCTGTTTTGACGAGAACGATTCGGTCCGTCGCGGCAGCACGGCGGCAGCGTCAGGCACGGCGGATCTTTTCCGCCGTGTTCAGCCGTGACGGCGAACGCATCGTGATCGGCGCCGCCGACCTGGCAGCGCACACATATCAGACGCGTTCCGGAAAACCGGCCGACAGTTCGGCTCTGAACAGGCCGCGCGATGTGTTCTTCGCTCCGCGGCGCAACAACTTTCTGGAAGGGCACATTCCGGAACTCGTTTCTCTGTGTTTTCTGCCGCCTGCCGGCAACCGTCTGCTGACTCTGGACTATTTCGGATCCGTATCGGTGTGGGATGCCCGCGACGATGCCAACGGCATGGGTTTCGAAACAGCACGTCTGCTTCCGGATCTGCCCGTTGTGTCGGACAGCCGAACACAGCCTTATGAAATGGAAGATCCGTCCTGCGAAATCGCGGTCTCGCCCGATGGCCGCTGGATCGCAGCAGCCGGAGTGCGCAATGACGGACACCCCGACATGCGGCGTTCCAGAGATTCCTTCTTTCTGGCCGTGTGGCGCAGCGAAGACGTTCTGTCCATGGCCGCTCCCAGGCCATGGCGGACACTGAACAACGTCCATGAAGCGCGGATCACGGCCGCCGCGTTCTCGCCCGACGGAACCCGCATCGTCAGCGGCGGACGACGCGGACGACTGGTCGTCTGGGACTTCGCGGAAGACCGCGTCGTGGCGATGAAAAAAGAAACGCACAACGCCGACGGCGTGTCGGGAGCGTTCTTCGTCAGCGAAACGGCATTCGTCACGGCCGGACTGGACGGGCAGATCTGTCGCTGGACGATCGATGCAGGCGAACTGCGCAAACAGACGTTCGAACGTCCCGACAGCGTACCGGACGCCGATTTCATCATCCGCATCCGGCCCAGCGCCGACCGAACGGCATTCGTGACATCCGATCTGTCCCGCAGTGAAACGAGCGACACGACGGAAGTCCGCCTGAACTGCTGGAGTGTCGCGCACGGCTGGCAGCACACGTTGCCGGTCGGCATCCGGACACCGCCGGACGATCCGGGCATGTCGTACCGGCACGATGTGTCCTGGTCGCCTGACGGACAGCGTCTGTTGTTTGTGAACGACGAACGGCTGACCGTTCTGGACACCTCCGCCTGGAAACCCGTGTCGCAGTTTCGACTGCCTTCCGGACATCGGGCGCTGCGGGCCGTGTTTTCGCCGGATCCGCTTCGGGCAGATGTCATCGCCACATTCGATGGTCGTTTCGCGCACCTGTGGAATATCGAAACCGGAGACCATCTGGCCGATTTTCGTTCCCACGGGCCGTCCGTACGGGCCGATTTTTCGGCCGACCGGCGCTTTCTGATCACCGGCAGCGATTCGATCCGCGTGTTCTTTGCCGACGAACAGAACCCTCGTTTCGGAACACCCGTGTTTCGGCTGTCTGGCCGGGTCACCGGAAACAGCGCGATCGATGATGTTCGCTTTTCTCCCCGGACCGGCGATTACCGGTTCGCCGCCATCGACCGGACCGGAACCGTGCGGCTGTGGTTCTGGGATCCACAGGCCGATCCGCCCCGCCGGCCTCTGGCAGCAGCCCCCGGCCCGCCCGAAGACACAGACGGCGATTTCCTGCCCGGACGGATCTGCTGGAGCAGTGACGGGCAGTATCTTGCCGCTGTCCGACAGGGACGCACGGCCCTGTGGCGCATCGTCGATCAGGAACTGGTTCCGCTGGACATTCAATACCCCCAAACGGTCTCCCCGGACCGACTGGTCATGAACGCCGTCGACTTTTCGACGGACGGAACCCGACTGGCCGCCGGCGGCAATGAGGACGGCATCGCTTATGCCCTGATCTGGAACATTCGTCAGGACACCGCCGTTCCCGAAGCGGAAATCCGGGCCGACGAGTACCATTCGTCCTGGGAAGACAGTGCTGACGGACAGACCGGTATGACCAGCATCGCATTCGATGATGCCCGGCGGGAAATCCTGACCGGGGGAGCGGATTCACGGGTGCTTCGGTGGCAGATGCAGCGTCCGACTTCTTCAGATGTTGTCGCTCTTCGGTACATCGCTTCCCTGATCGGCGGTCCCGCGGAGGATTTCGATTCGCCCCACACGGCGGCCATCAGCGGCCTGGACACCACGGCCGACGGCAGCATCCTTTCGGCCGATGAATCCGGATACTTTGTGATCTGGCCGGCCGACCTCTGATTCAGGGCAGAATCTGCCTGAACGTGCTGACCCGGCCCGTCAAAGTGTGCGGGCTGTGACGAATGTATCGACCGGTGTGATTCAATGGGCTGCGCGCCCGCACATTCGATTCTGCCGGTGTGTCCGGACGGACGATGAAGAATGCAGCATCATTCTTCGCCGTTCGGAAACTTCCTGATCCGACTCAACAGACCCCGTCCGGTCACTTCCGCGAAACGGATTTCGCGATGACGGATCTCGTCCGCACCATCCGCAGAACCGCACACCCTGCCGCATCCGGAAGGCGGCCTGTCCTGCCGTGCGCCCTGCTCATCACGGCCGTCGCCGGTCTCATTGCAGCCGGCTGTGCGTCTTCGCCGCAGCAGTGCCGGAAAACGGTGGGAAACGAAACCCGGGAAGTGGATCGGATCGCCCGTCAGATGGACCAGCCGGTTCCCCCCCTGCATCCTCAGGCCGGCATGACCGCCGAACCCGTGACGGCTCACACGATCGCCGACGGACAGATCGAGTACGTCGACGTGTCGCTCGACGACGTCCTGCGGCATGCCATGCTGCATGCGAGCGTCCTGCGGGATCTCGGCGGCGTCGTCCTGCGGACGCCGGATACCGTCCGGACGGGACTGGCGACACGGCTGCAGGAAACCGATCCGCGCTTCGGGATGGAGGCGGCTTTGAGTGCATTCGATGCGCAGCTTCGGGCATCTGCCATGTTCCAAAACAACGACCGTCTTTACAACAACGCGTTCTTTTCCGGCGGCACGTCGGCATTCCGGCAGGATCTGAATGATTATTCCGTGGCGCTCTCGAAGCGGACAGCGACCGGATCTCTGCTGTCGCTGCGCAGTATCAGCCGCTACGACTCCAACAACGCGCCGGCCAATACGTTCGTCAGTTCCTGGGACACCTGGCTGGAAGGAGAAATCCGACAGCCGCTGCTTCAGGGCGGCGGTCTGGAATTCAACCGCATCGCCGGTCCGGGTGCATCGCCGGGCGTTTACAACGGGATTCTCATCGCCAAAGCGAACTCCGACATCAACCACGCTCAGTTCATGCGGGCTCTGCGCGGATTCGTGAGCAACGTCGAAAACGCGTACTGGGATCTGTATTTCGCCTATCGGGAACTGGACGCCCGCCGCAAGGCCATGGAACGGGCTCTGGTCGAATGGAACAAAGCCAAAGAACGAAAGGGATCCGGCTCGTCCGAACCGGGTGAAGAGGCTCTGGCCCGGCAGCAGTATTACCAGCTGAAGGCCGATGTGGACGAATCTCTTTCAGGACGTCTGTTCCTCGGCACACAGACGCAAAATGGTTCCAGCGGCGGCACGCTGCGTCAGCAGGGAGGCGTTCTGACGTCCGAACGCCGCCTGCGGCTGCTGATCGGCATGCCGGCCGCCGACGGACGGCTGCTGCGTCCGGCCGATGAACCGCCCATGGCGCAGATTCGCTTCAACTGGGACATCTGCATGAATGAAGCCATTCATCAGAGACCGGAACTGCAGGAACGGCACATCGCCGTGAAAAAGCGGGAAATGGAACTGCTGGCCGCCAGAAATTTCCTGACTCCGCGTCTGGACGCCGTGGCCCGCTATCGGTTTCGCGGGTTTGGTCACGACCTGACCGGCGGCGGCGTTCAGACGGGGATTGCGCCGGCATCGGCTTTCGGCAACCTGGGAACCGGCAACCAGCAGGAATGGCTGCTGGGAATGGAACTGACCGTGCCGGTCGGTTACCGCCAGGCCCACGCGGCCGTACAGCATGCGGAACTGGCACTGGCCCGCGAGCGCACCATTCAGAAGGAACAGCAGCGGGAAATCATCAGCAATCTGAACGGAGCCATGGCGGATGCCGTGCGCGCCTGGAAGTCGGTCCGCAATCATCTCAATCAGTATCTGGCCGCCAGAGACTACGCGAAGGTTCTGGAAGTGCGCGCCGAAGAACGGCGGCACGACGGTGCCGACAGGATTCTCGACGCGCACCGACGCGTGCTGCAGGCCGAAATCCAGTTCTTCCGGGCCCGCGCGGAATACGCCGTCGCTCTGAAAAACGTGCACTTCGAAAAAGGTTCTCTGCTGACTTACCGCGACCTGCGTGTGCAGAACTCCGACAGCCGCACAGACCTCTCGTATGACATCGTCGGCTCATCCGAACAGGCACCATCGGACCCGGATGACGATTCCGAAGAAGATCATGACCGCTCCGGTTCTCCGCTGCGCCGGCCTGTCCGGACCGTCTCCGATCAGCGGCCGTCCGATTCCGACAGTCCGGACGATGTTCGGAGCATCCGCCGCATCGACGGATGGCAGAAAATGAGCGGATCTGAAGATCCCGCCCCGGCCCCCTGAACGGTTTTCGCCCGATGCAGACGGGCGAAGGACCCTCCTGCCGCCGCCATCCGGGCATCCGGACGGCCGCTGACAGAATGTTGCAAACCGGCCGGTGGCGTTTCAGAATGCAGAGCCGTTTACTTCGTCAGGATGTCGACAGATCCCCATCCGCCGCGCGCACCGTTTTTCTGCCGGTCTGCTCATGACTCAGGACCGCATTTATTCTCGTCCCCGGGACGATACCGGCGCTTTTCGGTTCGACGATGTGGTGGCCGATGTGTTTCCCGACATGATCGCCCGGTCTGTGCCGGGATACGCCGCCATGCTGTCCATGGCAGAACGCATCGCGCGTCTGTATGCCCGGCCGCACACAGACCTGTACGATCTGGGCTGTTCTCTGGGAGCCGCCACAGACCGGCTGCGCCGACACGCACCGGCTTCGTGCCTTCTGCACGCCATCGACAGTTCCCCGTCCATGATCTCCCGTCTCCGCAGACGGCTCGATTCGGAAACGGACGCACAACAGTGCCGCGTGGCTGTGCGGCAGGCCGACATCCGTGAGGTGTCCGTGCAGAATGCGTCCGTCGTCGTCATGAATCTCACACTGCAGTTCATTCCTCCTGGGGAACGACGGGCTCTGCTGCAGAAGATCTCAGACGGCATGCTGCCAGGCGGTGTGCTGATGCTGTCCGAAAAGATCTGTTTCGACGATCCGGACGAACAGACACTGATGACCGCGCTGCATGAAGATTTCAAACGATCCCAGGGTTACAGTGATCTGGAAATCGCCCGCAAACGGGCCGCACTGGAAAACACGCTCATCCCGGAATCCGTCTCCGTCCATCTGTCGCGGCTGCGACAGTGCGGATTCGTTCAGGCGAACCTGTGGCTGCAGCATCTGAATTTCGTTTCGATTCTCGCCATTCGGTGACGGCTGCTGCACCGCACAGAATGAAATCGGTGTCCGTTCGACCGAATCGCATCACGCCTGAATTTCAGGTGGTATCAGCAGCCTGATGCCTGCTCTGCAGATATTGCGCTTCCCTCAAAACGCGCAGAATCCGGCGATGGCAGGAAGTGCATCCTGTCCCCGCTTCCGTCAGTCGCTTGATATCGGATATGTCTTCACATGCAGCAAATTCAATGACTGCACGGACTTCAGACTCCGATATGTCCAGGCACCGACACAAAACCGGATCGGAATGGGATGATTCCATCGACATGAATATCACCGGGTCCTGACTGAGACTCAATCTCACAAGTATGGAGATCGGGCCGAGGTCGTGTCAACAGCATGATGAGACCGGCCTCTCGTTTTCCGAAGATCGGCGGTTTCCGGACAATGGCAGCGAAGCCGGCCGCTGCAGACATCGGGGGAACCGCACTGCGTGACAGGACGGCTGGTTTCAGCGGCTGAAAACCATCATCCGCTTCACGCGGGGCGGTTCGGTATCGTCGTCGTCCTGAACCTGCATCCGGACCAGATCGCCGCGGCGAAGAGATTCCGTCGTATCGGGCTGCCGATTTCGCAGAACGAATGTCTGCCTGGTCACCTGAAACGACCGTTCTTTTCCGGAAATCCGGACGGTGATCCGGCCGTTGTTCCGGTCGATGGACTGAATGCGGCCGGTGACGATCGTTCCGCCCCGCATTCCCGAACGCCTCCCCGGGCGGCGGACTCCGGCCCGACCGCCACGGGAGGGTCTGACACGGCTGCCGGACCCGCGATTCATCACGCGGCCGCCGTCCCGATCGACCGTGAGTTTCACGGTGTATTCCTGCTGAATCGCCTTGCACCAGGTCTGGTCATCATCGCATGCCAGATACGTCACACGAACCCGAAGCGAACCGGTTCCGCGGCGCCGCATGGTGACCGCAACCAGGAATTCCCGCGGGTCAGCATCAGACGCCACGCTCACTTTGGGACCGTCGAGAACAGACGGCGAGACTTCCGTGCTGTCGTCAGCGGGGACGATTTCCACATGCACCGGTCGACTCAGATTGTTCCAGTGCACGGCGTACAGCGGATCCATGTGAAAACCGAGATAGAGCCGGCCGGATCCGTTTCTCAGCAGGTCTCTGCCGGCTTCCGCCCGCAGTTTGGCATAGTACGGCTCTCCACCGTCATCCTCCGGAACGACTTCCAGAGGCTGCATATCGGGAGATCGGGAAACCCGTTTCACGACACCCCGGGCCACGTCTCGCGACGGAACGATGCGCGGCAGATTCAGATCGGCAGCCGATGTGGGACGGGCCACCGGACCGACCAGTCTTTCCAGATCCTTTCGCAGCGCGTCCGGATCACTCCACAGCCGCCGACGCACGATTTTTCCATCCGGCCCCACGAGGAATTCCGAATTGGGAGCATCACCCAGACGGTGTTTGGTCGCGTTGTCCATCGTGTCGCACAGCCAGGGAATGCCGGAACCCAGGCGCCGCCTGGCTTCCTGAATATGCATCAGCCGTTCTTCGATCGTGAATGGCTGGACATAACCGCCGGCTTCGGGGTGCGCCAGCGTCTTGTAAATGAAGTAGAAACGCACGCCCTTCGGTGAATAATCGCGATACACGGCCTCCAGACCGGAGACCTTTCTGAGGAAAGGTGGTCAGGTCAGACACCCGAAAACCAGAACCGTGTAGTTTTCCTTCAGACTGCGCAGATGGAAGGGGCGGCCTTCGGAATCCAGCAGGGTGATATCCGGCAGCGGATCTCCCGGCTCCGGTGCCGTCCGGCTGAACGTGCTTTCCAGACCCCGTTCCGGCGATCCGGCCGGACCGATCTGAGCGTCTGCAGGAGGCATGCGGCCGATCAGAATCCCGGCCGCGGCAAGGACACAACAGGCGGATCGAAGCATGATGAATTCTCCTGTGTCCGAAATTCCACGGCCGCCCGGGATTCCGGCAGGCCGCTCTGTACCCCGGACACCGCATCCGATGCCGGCAGACGGCAGAAAAAGACGGTTTTCCGAATCAACACGCTGCGGCCGGTCAGGTATCGCGCTCTCTTCGCTTTTCCCCCGCACAGGACGGAAAACTCACCGGTCCGCGGCACAGCCGAACCCATCCTGAAGAAACCGATCCCGTTCCTGCGGGAGTTGTGTACGAAACGGAAACCCGCACTGTCGAGCCGGCGGGAGGGGCGATAGACTGCGGCACCTGCCGTGTTTTTTCAGGAGCTGCCCCGAATGACCGACTCCCGTGTTGCCGCAGAAACCTGTTCCTGGTCTCGAATGGCGGATGCCGTTCTGGACGGAGAATCGCTGTCAGCCGCCGATGCCCGCCGTATTCTGCAGTCGGACGACGGTGATCTGCTGGCCGTTCTGGATGCGGCGTTTCGAGTCCGCCGACGGCACTTCGGCCGAACCGTCCAGCTCTACTACCTGCAGAACGCCAAAAGCGGTCTCTGTCCGGAAGACTGCAGCTACTGTTCTCAGTCGAAAGACAGCACGGCCCCCATCGACCGATATGCCATGCTGAGTGCGGATCGTCTGATCGACGGGGCCCGACGGGCGTTCGAAAATCAGGCTCGTACGTACTGCATCGTGGCCAGCGGCCGCGGTCCGTCAGACCGCGAAGTGGATCACGTCTGTCAGGTGGTGCGGGACATCAAACAGCAGTTCGGTCTGCATGTCTGTGCGTGTCTGGGCCTGCTGCGTCCCGATCAGGCACGGCGGCTCAAAGAAGCCGGTGTCGACCGCGTGAACCACAACCTGAACACCAGTGAACGGTTTCATGACCAGATCGTGTCGACTCATTCGTTTCAGGATCGCCTGGAAACTCTCCAGGTCTGCCAGGACGTCGGGCTGGAACTGTGTGCCGGACTGATCGTCGGAATGGGAGAACAGCACGACGACGTGGTCGATGTGGCTCTGAAACTCGCCGAGATGAATGTCGCGTCCATTCCGGTCAATTTCCTGCATCCGATCGAAGGCACGCGACTGGAAGGCCGTGAAGAACTCAACCCGCGCTACTGCCTGAAGGTTCTGGCCATGTTTCGCATGGTCTGCCCGGCGACAGAAATCCGCATTGCCGGCGGGCGGGAACGCAACCTGCGATCGCTGCAGGCTCTGGGACTGTATGCCGCCAATTCACTGTTCGTCAGCGATTATCTGACAACGGCCGGACAGCAGGCCGAAGACGATTTTCGCATGATCGAAGATCTCGGATTCGAAATCACGGCCGGAGATTTCGAATCCGCTGAACTGCTCAGACAGCGCCAGACCGCTCTGCCCGCCGGTGCCGGATGCCCGTCATCATCCGGCGATTCCTGCTGTGGTGAATCTGCTGAGGAGTCCTGAATGCAGTGCGTCGTATTCGATGCTCCCGGAGAACCGGCTGACGTGCTGCAGTGCCGGCAGGGCCAGGTGCCCGTTCCGGATTCCGGTCAGGTTCTTGTGCGGATGACTGCCAGTCCCGTCAACCCGTCCGACCTGACGTTCATTCGCGGTGTTTACGGAATCGCACCGCAGTACCCGCAGGTGCCCGGGTTTGAAGGCGTCGGCGTGGTCGAAGCATCGGGGGGCGGCCTGAGAGGACGCCTGTTTCGCGGCCGCCGGGTGGTCGTCATGAACCCTTCCGGCGGCAACTGGGCAGAATATGCCGTGGTCCCCGAAACACGGGTGATTCCTGTTTCATCCGTTCTGTCGGATGAGCAGGCCGCCACGTTTTTCGTCAATCCGGCAACCGCCTGGATCCTCACACGCGAAGTCCTCCGCATTCCTCAGGGACAGTGGCTTCTGCAGACGGCTGCCGGTTCCGCGCTCGGCCACATGATTGTTCGTCTGGGACGGCACTGCGGATTCCGTACGCTGTGCATCGTGCGGCGGGAAGAATCCGTCGAATCGCTGCGACAGGCCGGAGCCGATGCGGTCATCGTGTTCGACCCGGATCACGCGGATGCTGCTGAGCTGCGCGAACAGGTTCTGGCAGCCGTCGGCGAAGACGGCGTGCGGTATGCCATCGATCCGGTCAGCGGACGGACGGCAGCGGCCGTCATCGAATGCCTGGGGTCAGGAGCCCGGATGCTGCTGTTCGGTTCTCTGAGCAATGAACCGATTCCGCTGGTATCCCGTCAGCTCATGCAGAAAGATGCGTCCGTTTCCGGATTCTGGCTGGGGAATTATATGATGCACCGCAGTCTTCTGTTTCGGCTGCGGCTGGTTCGGCGGCTGACCGGTCTCATTCGGGACGGCGTTCTCCACACGGATATCGCCCGCACGTATGCTCTCACGGAGGTGACTTCGGCGGTTCGGGCAGCGGAAGATTCCGCGGTTACCGGTAAAGTTCTGCTGTCCTGCAGATGACGTTTCCTGCGGTCCGCCCATCGGATGTCCACTCAAAAGGAAGACGGATGCTGTTCGTCAGTCCGAAGATCAGCATCCCGGAACGGGAACTGCTGGTGTCCGCGGCACGCAGCAGCGGACCGGGCGGGCAGCGGGTCAACAAAGCGGACACCAGAGCGGTTCTCAGGTGGAACGTCCGCAGGAGTCACTCACTGCCGGATGATGTTCGCACACGTTTTCTGAATCGGTACGGTTCTCGACTGACCAAAGACGGAACGCTGATTCTGGAAAGCCAGACACACCGGAACCATGCAGCCAATGCCAAAGACTGCCGGCAGCGGCTGAAATCGATGCTGCTGAGCGTCGCTTCACCGGCTGTGCCCCGAAAACCGAGTCGACCGACGCGTGGATCCGTCAGACGGAGACTGCAGCAGAAACGAAAACATTCTGAACGCAAACGATTCCGAAAAAAGATCCGCCCGGACGACCGTGCGGACGACTGATCCCGACCGGTCCGCCGGTTCCGCACATTTCCGCGTTCCTGGACGACCGTCGTTCCGACCATCCGGTTCCGGCCGGCGTTTCCTTATTCCCCTGTTCTGAATTTTTTTCAAAGAGAAATCCGGATTCATGAAACGCATCTTTCTCACTGTTCTGCCGGCTGTCGCCGCTTTGTCACTGAGCATCGGATGCACGGACGATCGGCAGCCGGAAGAACCTGAAACCAATCGCGATCCGGCCGCCGTTTCTTCACCGGCTGATGAACCGGATGACCCGGATGCTCTGCAGGTTCTGTCCGATCTGGGAGCGAACCTGAAAAAGGATGACGTCGGTCACGTCGTGGAAATCAGCCTGCGCGGGACATCCGCGAACGATGAAACGCTCCGAAAGATCGCTTCTCTTCAGCATGTCCGGTCACTGCTTCTGAACGATCTGGACATCACGGCGGACGGTCTGGCTGCTTTGAAGGAAGCTCACTGGCCGCTGACGAATCTCGACCTGCGCGGCTGCCCGGTGACCAACGACGGACTGTCTCAACTGAAGGACATCTCCACACTGCGGGCTCTGCGACTGTCCGGATCTCACAGCGCCGCAACCGCCGATGACGCCGGAATGGCCTTCGTCGCGGGACTTCCTGACCTGAAAGTGCTGGCCCTGGACCGACTGTGGATCAGCGACCAGGGAATTCGACAACTGCAGCCGCTGGCCCGGCTCGAAGAACTCTATCTGGCCGGGACCACGATCGGGGACGACGCGCTGGAGGTGATCGGATCCATGCGGACACTGCGGAAGCTGCGCCTGTCGAATGATCAGATTTCTGATGACGGCCTGAAACACCTGACCGGGCTGGAACACCTGGAGGAACTTGATCTGAGCGAAGACAGTCTGCTTTCCGATGCCGGAATGGCACACGTCGGACGGCTGGGCAGTCTGAAGAAACTGAACCTGTGGCGCGTGCAGATCACGGATGAAGGCGTCCGTCATCTGAGTTCTCTGACTCGTCTGGAATGGCTCAATCTGGACAACACGCGTCTTTCGAATGACGGTCTGCCGGCACTGAGCGGTCTGGTGAATCTCCGGTTTCTGCACCTGGGATCCACTCAGATTTCCGATGCCGGTCTGCAGCATCTGGTTCCGCTGAAGCAGCTCAGAGATCTCAAAGTCACACGGACCGCTGTCACGGCGGACGGCGTTGCGGAACTTCAAAAACAGCTTCCGGACACGGACATTCAGCTCGAATACCTGGGCAGCGGCACCTGAGAGCGGGGCCACGGGGCCACCGGCTCTTTCGGCACTTTGTCCGAATCCATCAGGAAATCATGAACACCGGACCGCGGAACGCGGCCAGGCCGATGGATTCGGACATCCGTGGACTCCCGACTCCGGATCTAAGCCTTCCACCAGTCACACTGCGAACTCATCGGACAAGACGTCCGGCCAACGGCACTGACAGAATGGCGAAAAACTCTGAATCGCTGCTTCCTACGGACTCCTGGTTTCAACCGGCGACTCATCACTCCGGACAGTCCGCAGCAGTTCCTCTGCTTCGTCGCGCAACGGAATGAGTTCACGATCCGTGGACCCCGTCTTTTCCATCCAGTCCACGCCGCGAAGAAACCATTCCTGTGCGGATTCCGAATCGCCCAGCCTCTGCCGGGCCATGGCGAGGAAGAAAAAGTGCCAGCCGTTTCCACCCTGGCTGAGTTCGATGGACCTTTGCAGACTCTCCACGGCCGCATTCCAGTCATTGGCACGATAACAGGCGACGCCCAGCGTCTTCATGATTTCCCCGCTGTCCGGACGCAGCATTGCGGCGATCTTCGCCATCGACAGCGCCGCGAGTCGCTGTTCAGACGATGCGGCGGGACTGAAGCACAACTGCCGGCTTTTCCTGCTGCACATCACGGCGATGTGGTTGATCCGTCTTGCCTGGTCCGCTCTGATCGTGACGCCGGCGAACACCTGCACCAGCTTTCCGGCATGTGTCTCCAGTTGCTTCCATTCTTCCGCCGTTCCGTTCTCCAGGTCGACAACGATGCCCTCCGCATAGCGGATAACCTCCCCAACTGCGCCGGCAGGGTCGATGTCGGGCATCTGAAACAGGTGTTCCACGATTTCCTGTGCGACGACCCAGTCTCCATTCCTGATCAGTGCGCGTGCCTGGGCAAGACGGGTGCGGACAAGCTGCGACCGATATTCAGCGGCCTCCTGGCTGTCACCCGGCAGATTCGCCCAGATCTCGGATGCCTGTTCGAATGCCGCTGCGGCCTTCGCAAAATCACTGTCGGTACGATGAGCATTCCCTTCGATCTCGTACTGCCGGGCCGCATCTATTCTTCGCACCACATCCAGGAGTTTCCTGAATTCCTCGCGTTCGCGGATCGAGTCGAGTTCCCTGTCTCGTTTCAGGCACTCCCTGACGCATCTGATGGCAAGTGCACCATTGGTGTACAGCGCCGTGAGCTGTTTCGTTGCTTTGTCTGCGTATTCCTCGGCCAGCTCCGCACGTCGATTCTCATCGATACGGGTATCTGCGGTGACAGCGAGAACCGCCTGCGCAAAGGCGCAGGCCAGAGGATAGATCAGCGGATCGGAATCGGCCTGGTCCGAATCAATCTGACGGAGAATCGCTGCCCCTTCGGAGTGCCGACCGGAACGGAAAAGCGAGTCGGCCCGCAGGATGCGAAGTCTTTTCATGTAATGAACCACCTCCGGACGGTCCCGAACGGATGGAGGCAGCGATGACCAGAACTCGAGTGCCCTGGCATACTCTTCGGCTGCCTCCGCGAAGGCACCCTCCAGACGCAGCCGCTCGCCGCTTTCTGAGTATCTCTTTGCGGCATGAACGTCATATCTGTAACCGCCAGGCTGCACGCCATCCCAGATGTGAATTCTTCCGTTCGAAGTGCCGGCGGCGAGTGTTTTTCCATCCGGTGAAAACGCAAGCGTCGTGGCAACACGGGCGTGGACATTCAGCTTTGCGACGACCTGCCAGGATTCCGTCTTCCGGATGGTGACGGTTCCGTCGTGCCCGCCGTAAGCGAGCAGGCTTCCATCGGGGCAAAAGGCCACACACCGTGTGTCAGAAGCTTCGCCTGCATGAATGGCTCGCCGATTCTGCGATTCGATGTTCCAGAGGCAGACACCGCGATCGCCTGCAGATGCCAGTGTGACGCCACCCGATGAGAACGAAAGCGAACACACCCGACTCCCCGGACTTTCAAACTCCGCTGCCTGTGTCAGGCTTTTCAGATTCCAGATCCGTATTACGCCATCCTGCCACGTTCCCGATGCCAGATACTTTCCATCGGGTGAGTGTGCCTGTGCACTGACCCATCCAGGAAAACCCTGCAGCGTCTGAATGGCATTTCCCGTCTCTGCATCCCACAGCGTCAGTTCGCCCATTGTCCCGGTGCAGAACATATCGCCCAGAGGCGAGAATGTCACCGACCCGATATCGAACGGCCGATTCGCCGTACCCCACCGTTCCGTCTGGTTCTGCAGGTCCCACACCCGGACTTCCCCCGGGCCGTCGCCTTTCCCGCCGGCCGAAACAAGCGTCCGTCCGTCCGGAGACATGGCAAGACAGCGAACCCACAGTTCAGAACCGTTCAGATTCCCGGTCCGTTTTCCGCCTGCCACATCCCAAAGTTTTATTGTTTGGTCACCTGCCCCTGAGGCGAGTGTCTGACCGTCGGGCGAAAACACGATGGAATTCGTCCACCCCCTGTGTGCATGGATCACTCTCGATTCGATCTCGACATCGCCGGCCAGTCCGACCGATGTGAACAGCACGGCTGCACTGCGGACAAAGCGTGCGAAGGCGGAATCCTCTGTCCGAAACTGCTCCACCTTCTTCATGGCCTGGAAGTAATGCTTCTGCGCCTGTTTTCTGTCTCCCATCTGAAGGTACGCCTTCGCGATGATCAGACCGTTGTATCGGTCATACAGACTGTTGCCCAGTTCAGCGGACCTGCCTGCCGCTTCAATCGACTCCTGAAAGCTGCCGCGGAGATATTCGGCCCGTGCCAGCACCGTGTATGCTGTTCCGCTCTGCGGCGCTCGTTCCACGGCGCTTCTGGCCAGTTCAGCCGCTCGAAGAACTGTCTGGGCCGGCGATCTGCTCCTGCCGTTGAGAAGTTTCCAGGCGGTCTGACTTCTTTCGTACGCTTCCACGCGTCCGGACAGCACTGTTGGCCCCACGGTCAGCCGTCCACCGATGAGCGACTCGGCCTCACGTCGCAGCACCCAGCAATGAACGCTGTCGTGCCAGTCGCCGCCCGCTGTTCTGACGTCAAACTCCCTTTTGCCGGGTTCCGGCAGTTGAGAGTCAAAGATCTCCAGTGCCTGATTCAGACAACGCCGGGAATCACCGGGATGATCACTCTGGTGGTGCGCCATGGCCAGCACCAGGAATTCGAGCGTTGCCAGATATGCCGGGCCACCTTCGTGAGATTCCAGTAACCTGATCGCTTCATCGTACCTTCCCATGCGGTAGCAGATGATTGCCGCAGCAAACTGATACCATCTGTTTGATCGATGGAATTCACCGCCACGAGCCCTGAAACGCTGGATGATTTCGATCAGCTTTTCAGAATCGACGGGCTCCGGTGTCAGCAGGCATATCTTAATGACCCTTTCCGATACTCCGGGATCAGATCCGGCAGCATGATGATCCAGATAGAGTCGACAGATTCGGTCATATTCTGCCTTCCTTCCGGACTGCAGCGACGCCGTCGCCCACTTGTAGAAAATCGCATCGTCGACATCATCTGAGGAATTCGCCACGATGCTCGAATAATCCGCAGCAGCCGCTGCCCAGCGTTCGCCTCTGGCATGGAGTTCGGCCCGCTGGCGCAGGAAGTCGACATGATCGGGATCGGCATCGATCTGTCGGTTCAGATACTCCAGCAGATCCCGCGACCTGATGTATTCCAGATGCTCTTTGTCGAACGCAGCCAGGATCTGCTCATCCGGATAACCCCGATCGATGGCGGATTCGTAGTCCCTTCTCGCCTTGTCCCACTGCCGGAGCGCCTTGCGGATATCGCCCCGGTAGCGCCAGACCCATGGGTCCGGACAGCCGCCGTCGATGGCCTGTGTGAAATCGCGCCCGGCCCGTTCAGGATTTCCCAGTGCGAGATGGTATCGACCTCGCAGTGCAAAATGCTGCCACTGCGTCGCCACGTTCTGAATCTCAGCGTCAAGCAGTGCCAGCAGCGTGCGAATATCCTCCTGCCGGCGGGAGTCATACTCAAACTTCTCTGCCAGCTGCAGTGCGGCGCGGCGCGCTGATTCGTCGAGCCGACTGTCCTGCCGCAGTGCTTCCATCACTTCGTCTTTCAGGATGTGCTCCGAAAACAGTTCTTCAACGAGTTCCCCGGCCTCGACAGGTTCCGACGGCTGAGCCATCCGGGATACTGATGTGGGCCAGTCCGACTCCCAGATTCGGGCGGTGTGATCATCGGACGCAGATGCAATCGTCCTTCCGTCGGGACTCCAGGCAACGTCGTTGACGAGCGTTGTATGGCCGACAAGTGTGTGCATCAGGTCGCCATATCCTGTCTCGTGAATGGCCACGTGACTCCCCAGTCCAATGGCGATTCGCCGGCTGTCGGGCGACCACGATGCCTGTATGTCATTGCGCAGTACCCGATCGATGGCCGTGTTGATTGTTGCCTGCAGTTCGCCGGATGCCGTATTCCAGAGCTTCACCTCTCCGTGGTCGACTGCGTTCGATGAGAAATCGATCGGAGCCGACAGGGACGCCAGAAGACTCCCGTCGACGTTCCATTCCAGTCCGCCGATTCCGCGTTCGTGAGTCGATTCAATCAGACGGATCAGACTGTAATCCGACGTGTCCCAGATCCTCAGACTTCCGTCCCTGCAGCCGGTTGCCAGAAGTGTCCCGTCGCGACTCCAGCGAACATTCGTTGCCTGTGACGGATGCTCCAGCGACTGAACCTGTTCTCCCGTATCCGTCCTGTGGATTCGTATCCGGTTCTCGTTCGATGCGATCGCCAGAAACCGGCCGCCAGGGTCCCAGTCGGCATCGCTGACCTGTCCATCAATGCGGACGGGAAGTGATCGCAGCCCCTCCTCCGGCTTCCAGGTGTACACGGATCCATCACTGCACAGCGCTGCGAAACCGTCGTGTATCGTTTTCCAGTGCAGAATGATCACAGATCGGCTGTCGGACGTTATCGGAACACTGTGCAGCCGTTCTCCGGTGGCAGGGTCCCACACCTGGATCGTGCGAGGTGTTCGTGTGACAAGTCGATCGCCATCTGAGTTCCATTGAACACTTTCCGTGTCTCCCCCTTCGCCTGTCAGCGTTCGAACCGCCTGAGCGCTTCCTGGATTCCAGAGAAATACCTGCGGATTCCGAAACTGTTCCCGGTATTTGCAGCTTGCGCTGGCGATCCGTTTTCCGTCCGGACTCCAGGCCAGCGCAAACACCGAATCATCGTGGCCGGTGAGCACCTGCATGCGTTCGCCGGTTCGGGAATCCCAGATTCGTACAACGTGGTCGAATCCGCCGGTGACAATGCGGTTTCCATCGGGATGCCAGGCGACTTCAAAGACCGGGTACGTGTTGTTCAGCAGCAGAACTTCTTCCCCGGTCCGGGAATCCCAGATCCTGGCGGTACCGTCCAGACTGCCCGTGAGGAGCTGAGTTCCGTCCGGGCTCCAGTCCACACTGAAGATTGACTTGAGGTGTCCGGTGAGCGTTCGTTCGAGAGTCCCTGTGTCAGCCTCGTAAATGCTCACACGTCCGGGAACATCGTCGTCCGGACTGTATTCAACCGTGGCCAGCTTTCTTCCTTCGGGATGCCACGCGACGCGCAGCACGTGCGGCTCCTGACCCTTTACGCTGAGCAGCTCCGCGCGCGTCTTCGAATCGAAGATCCGCGTGAAACCGTCCCATCCGCCAACGGCGATCCGACTCCCGTCAGGACTGAAACGCACAGAGGGGCCCGATTTGTTCGGCCCCATCAGCTGAACGGTTTCTCCGGACGCATAGTCGACCACACTGACAGCTCCTCCTTCGTCGGTGTAAAGCCGGCCTGCCGCAAGAACGAGAAACCTGCCGTCAGGACTCCAGTCGACGCCATAAACTCCCGCAGTTCCTGGTCGAATCGTTTTTTCCAGTGCTCCGGCAGCAGTGTTCCAGACTCGACAGATTCCGTCCAGGCTTGTTGTGGCGACCAGCGTGCTGTCCGGATTCCAGTCCAGTGCCAGCACACCTCCTCGATGTCCGGTCAGTTCGGTTTCCTGACCACTCGTCAGTCGTTTGAGACGGTACCATTCCCATCCACGCTGATTCGCGGGACATTCGTCAAGAAGCTGAAGCGCGCGGCCGATGTTTCCACGAGACAGTTCCCGGTCGATCAGGGCGATCCGGTTCGCATAGAGCTGTCGGCCCAGATCGTTCGCTTTCGCGTCGGCGACGGAGCGCAGAATCCTGGCCCTCAGCGCCTGGTACCTGGATTCACTGCCGGCACTCAGTGCCAGATCCCGCTGCTTTTCTGCTTCCTTCGCGCTGATTTGTGCCTCCGTCTTCTGCCGGTTTGCCTCGATGGCAAACGAAACGGAAACAGCCACGCCAATGCTCATCGACAAAGCAACAAGGCCTGTCAGGGCAGCGATCGTCGGATTCCGCCTGCACCAGCGCCAGCCCTTCGCAATGCGCCCGATCGGCCGAGCCTGGATCGGCAGCTGCTGCAGAAACCGCTGCAGGTCGTCCGCCAGGTCGCCGGCCGTGGCGTACCGTTTTCCCGGATCTTTTTCCAGACACCTGAGACAAATGGTGTCCAGGTCCCGAGGAATCTGATCGTTCAGGCGGCGGGGCGAGCCCGGTTCATCGTGCTGCACCTGATGAATGAGCATTCGGGCATTGCCGCGAAACGGACGCTCCCCTGTGAGGAGTTCATAAAGAATGACACCAAGACTGTACAGATCGCTGCGGCCATCAACGGCATGTCCCGCCCCGCGCGCCTGCTCGGGACTCATGTAGGCCGGAGTCCCCAGAACCTGCCCGTCAAGGGTAATGGTGACTTCTCCCTCATCGCGCAATGCCAGACCGAAATCCATCACACGAGGCCAATAACGGCGCTGAACATTTCTGGAACGGACAGAATCGCGCGATCGGATCGCGGAACCACTCCGACCGGAAGACGAACGAACAGTGGTACCGGTTGCGCCGCCGTGGCCGGCCGCCGTCTCTGTTCCGGAATGTTCCACCCGCTCCAGCATGATGTTCGAGGGTTTGATGTCCCGATGCACAATGCCCTGTTCATGGGCATGCTGCAGGGCGCCGGCAATGTCCGCGATCAGCAGTGCGGACTCGTGAAACGTAAAGCCGCCGGCGCTCAGAGCATCAGCAAGACTGATACCGTCCACATACTCCGTCACGATGTACGGAAACTGACCCGTATACCCAACACCAAAGACGGACACGATTGCCGGATGTTTCAGCTGAGCAGCACTGCGGGCTTCCCGAACAAAACGGTCCTCGTCCTCCCGCGTCCCGAATGACCCGGTGCGCGGCACCTTGACGGCAACAATGCGATCCAGCTTCGTGTCTCTGGCGCGGTAGACCGTTCCGAAGGCACCACGGCCAACCGCCTCCAGCAGCTCGAACTCATCCAGTCGAGGCAGATTTCCCGACTCCTGGTTCGCGATCCTGTCCTGATCGATCCGGACTGAGTTGTCACAGTTCGGGCAGATGACGCTGTTCTCAGCGGTTTTCCCGGCAATGGAGAACGGATTGCGGCAGTGGGGACATTCCATCCGGACCGAAGTCTGAGTCTCCGGATCCCCATCTGTATCTGTCAGCAGCGTGAATGCCGCAAGTTCCTGATCGTACTGCGGAAACCGTGCTTTCAGGTCGTCCCGAACATCGATCCCGCCTCCCCTGAGTCGGAACTCTGATTCGATCAGTTCGCAGAGGACCTGTCGGTTTTCAGACAGCTCCGGGAATTCACCGAGGTAACGCTCAATGCATCGAGTCTGCCCGGCCTGAATCCGAAACTCCAGATCGATCTGCAGAAGTTCCCGGAGAGCTGCCGTACGCAGCGTCGAATCACGATCGGGCAGGCCATCCCCGAGTGCCGGCTCCGTTCCGTTCATCCAGCATGAACGAAACTGATGTATCAGCCGGTTTATCTGCGCAATCTGAGATGCACTCAAACCATCAGGATGGCTGCGTGAATATGCCATTCGCCACTCCGCAATGGCTGGCTGGCGGATTGATTCACCGCGTCCTTGTGATCGTTCCGCGGTCAGTATGTCTGCCGGCCGGCAGCGACTGCCGACAATCCGGCTTCAGTCTACCGCACCGGATTTCGTTGTCGAGGGGGACCGGGGCCGGTGAACGAGTTCAGCACTGCAGACTGCACGGCGTGCCGTGCCTGACCGGTACCTGCTGTCGTACAGGCCGGTTACACGTTCACAGATCACCCAACATGCCGTCCCGCTGCCGGAATCAAATCCGAATGCGTTCTTCGTCAGCAGGCTGAATTCCTCCCGGCTTCCTGACGTCGATCTGATCTGGAATCGGCTTAGCGGAGACTGTCCAGCATCGACAGTTCAACGTTCATGCGCCTCACCTGACGTTCCAGAAGGTCGCCCTGCCGCGCCCTTCCGGCTTCGTGCCGGGTCTTCACCATTGTTTCCGTCGATCTGGCGAGTTCCAGGTGTTGTTTCCGCACTGCCAGCCGATCAGCAGCAGAGTCAGCCATTTTCATTTCAACAGCAATCAGCTGATCCTGTGCCGAAATCAACTCCCGAAATCCGCCGCTGCCCATGGCGTACTCCTCCATGCGGATCCGAACGAGCAGCTCCGCTGTTTCGTGCATCGTCGCCAGAAGAGCGGCCCCGGGCCGTTCTTTGCTTCCGGATGTGGGATCATCCTGCGGCCGGGCTTCGACGGGAAGGAGCAACGGTGCGGAGAGAACAAAAGCTGCCGCCAAAAGCGTCACTGTAAACATCTTCGACATGGAACGTTTCTCCTTCGGAGACGTAAGCTGCAGGTGTAACCATTCAGACTTCAGGGGATCGGTACCGGCAGATCGGGGAAGATGGGCTCTCCTGGATGCATCATGAACAGTGCAGCGGGGATTGTCGAGAGCACGGAAGTCGACACGGCGTTTGTCGAACGATTTCTGGCTGCGCGGGTCACCGAAGAGGAATCTCGCCGGTTTGCCCGGCAGCCGGCGAAAGTCATTCCCTTCACGCTCCTGATGATCCAGGCCTGCATGGGCGGACAACAGCCCGGGCAGCCTGGACCCAACACGCCGCCGGCTGCCATTCCCCCGCATCAGAAGCCAGCATCGCGGCCGATGTTCGCCTGTTACGAACAGATTCATCAGGAGAGCCTGTCCGGCAGCAGACCTCACGGGGACCAAATCGGGTGGCCGGTGGCCGGCACCACACACTGGCTGTGGTGCTTTGCGGGCGACCGAACGGTGTTCTACATGATTGATCGGTCGCGTGGTTCTCCGGCTCTGCAGAAGTTTTTCACGAAATACTTCGATGGAGTTCTGATTACCGACTTCTGGTCGCCGTATGACGGGATCGACTGCGCCGACCGGCAGAAATGCTGGCCGCATCTGCTTCGTGATGTGGCGTCTGTGGATGACCGGTGTC
>WFTL01000052.1 GCA_015485495.1 Planctomycetaceae bacterium | reverse complement strand
CGGCCACGTTCCGCACCATGTATTTCAGCCGCATCAGATGATCGGCGGTGCGCACAAGAGAATCGGCTGCCAGATCGATCTGGCAGCCGATTCTCTTGTGCGCACCGCCGATCATCTGATGCGGCTGAAATACATGGTGCGGAACGTGGCCGAACGCCATGGCCGCACGGCGACGTTCATGCCCAAACCTTTGTGGCAGGACAACGGGTCAGGGCTGCATCTGAGGCTGTCTTTGTGGAAGGATGACCGGCCGCTGTTCGCCGGCACCGGCTACGGAGGACTCAGCGAAACCGCGATGTTCGCTCTGGGCGGCCTGCTGAAGCACACGGCTTCGCTGATGGCCTTCTGCTGTCCGGCCACCAACAGTTACAAACGGCTGGTTCCCGGATTCGATGCACCGGTCAATGTGTCCTACAGCTATCGCAACCGGTCGGCTGCGGTCCGCATCCCGGTGAACGACGGCGAAGAACAGCGGCGGTCGCTGGAATTCCGCTGTCCCGATTCCGCATCCAACCCCTACCTGGTCTGCGCGGCAGTGGTGATGGCCATGGTGGACGGCATCCAGAACCGGATCGATCCCGGCCCGCCTCTGGACCGGGATCTGTACGATCTGGACCCGCAGGAACGCCGGGATCTGCCGTCGGTCCCGCAGTCTCTGTCGGAATCGCTGGATGCCCTTCAGGCCGATCATGATTATCTGCTCAGCGGAGACGTGTTCACCCCCGACGTGATTTCCACATGGATTCAGCACAAGCGGCAGGATGAAGTGGAGGCGATCCGGCAGCGGCCGCATCCGTTCGAGTTCTGCCTGTACTACGACTGCTGATTCCGGGGGACAGACCAAACGGAGGCCGGTCGGCACCGGGCGACTGGCCGGATGGTTCGAATGGATCCGCCGTTTCGATCTTCGAAGCGTCCGGAAAACCTGAAAAATGCGGCTGAAAAGGGTCCTGGCGGCCGGAATGGCGACATTCCGGAAAATTTTCAGACAAACCGGCTCCTGGCAGGCATCTGAAAGGCTGTCGTGTCCGCCGAATCTGTATCCGACTTTCAGCGTGCCTTCCTTCGTTCAGTCGCCCGACTGAAGAAGGATCCCGGTGATGCGCTGGCGAGTCTGTTCGATCTGACGGCACAGAGACTTGTACGGCTGGCCATGGCTGTGACGACCACCCAGCAGGATGCCGAAGATGCTCTGCAGGCGGCGTTCGCCCGGGTGGCGGCGAAGCCGCGACTGCTGGCCGATGCCGACATGCCCTGGCCGTATCTGATTCGCACGGTGCGTAATGAGGCGCTGCGGATCGTGCAGAAACGTCGGCCGGACCGACTCCGGGACTACGACCGGGCCGGAACGCAGCCGACGGCCGATGAAGTGTTTCAGAAGGAAGAAACGGCCGAGCGTGTGCGGCGCATTCTGCGCGGCCTGCCGGCGACTCAGTATGAAGTCGTGATTCTCAAACACTGGGAAAATCTGACCTTTGCAGAAATTGCGGAATCTCTGGGTAAGTCTCAGAACACCGTTGCCAGTCGTTATCGATATGCCATGGAAAAACTTCAGCGCAGTCTGGAACCCGTTGTACGCAGTGTTGCTGAAGAACACGCGGGCCGACCCGGTTCGGAACGCAACTCTGTCTGATCATCCGGCCTGTTGACTTCGTTTTATCTGGTCATCTGCTCCTTCCACCGCCTGGATCCTGCCATGACGTCTTCCCTCCCCGACCCCCTGCTGCCGGAGCACGAACTGATTCGTGCGGCCGATGAACTTCCGGAACTGTCTCCCTCCCTGCGGTCGGCCACACTGCTGGTGTGCGACGGGCACATTCGCCGTGCCAGACGTGTTCGGCGTCTGAGACGGACAGCGATTGTCCTGGCAGTGGTCGGCTGCACGGTGGCGGTGCTGATTTCCCGCCAGCAGCCTCCGCCCGATGATCCGGCTCATAGCCCCGTGGCCGAAGAACGTCCGGCTCCGGTGCGGGTCCTGCGGCCGTCACCGGGCCGCGTGGGGTCTCCGGGATCCCCCGGAAAGGTGTTTTCCGTCGATGGGACGTCGTCACAGGATGCCGAACAGCTTCAGATCAGCCGAGACATCGAAGCACTGCGGAACCGCAGCCGCAGCCTGATCAACGGCAGCTTCCTCCCGTTTCTGTGACAGCCGCAGGGCGGCTGTGCGTGTCTGTCCGTCTGTCCGTCTGTCCGTCCGTCCGTCTGTCTGTCGTGGGAACAGGCGATGGATACGGCCGCCTGGCAGAGAGAACAGGCCCACAGACCGTATGCGGCCTGGGGCACACGTTCTGAAGACGGCTGTCCGAAGAAACCGGGCTGTTTCAGGTCGGATCTGCGTCCACCAGAACGAGCGGCGCGACGTCTCCGGATTTTTTCACCCGGCCGAAAATCGTTTCGCTTTGGGTGTGCTGCCCGAGTACCGCGCGGGGGACCCTGGCGGGACGCAGACTGCGATAAATGAGAAGCTGGTGTCTCCCGATGCGGACACGGAATCCGGCGGCGGTCGACGGGGCCATGACTGTCCGGGCTTCGGTGACGGTAAGCCGGTTCCAGTCGGCATCGTGGGCCTGGCGTTCGGGATGCCAGTCGAGAATCAGGGGCAGGGTCGCGCCGCCGCGCCCCTGCCCTGTCAGAACAAGGCGGTCGTCCTGTTTGCGGCAGTCGCCGGGAGTGTTCACGATGCGGTCATCGTCCAGCCAGGCCGGCACGGCCCGTGCGGAAATGCAGTCGGCATGCAGCATCAGGTCGCGGGTGACGGAACTGGTGACGGCCAGCGGATCGGCGGCCAGCGGCAGACCGCTGATCAGTTCCAGGTCGGCTTCGTCGGAACTGCACGTGACGCTTTCGCAGAGGACGGCTGAGCGATCCTGAAGCGACAGCATGACCTGACGCACGAGATGAACGGAATGGCCGGTTCCCGGCAGGTCGGCATCGGTTTCCAGTTCGACGAAGGCGGCTTCCTGATCGACGAACCAGCAGCTGCAGGCCCAGTCTGTGATCGGACCGGTGCTCCCCTGATCGGCGACACGGACTTCACTGGTCCAGGTGCCGGAAAGCAGCGGAGTTCCCAGAGGAGCCAGATGGATGGTCGGTTCATCCGCCTGCCAGGTGACCACAGCCACATCGGCATCGACCTGCAGTCCGGTTCGCAGCACGGCCGCTTCTGCCCAGTCGGACTGATTGCACACGTCGATTCGCCGCGATCGGCTTTTGGTCTTTCCGGACTTCTTTTGGGTGGCACAGCCCGGAGAACAGCGTTCGGCCAGGCTGACGAAAGGCGATCTCCGATGCAGACCGGCTGCTGTCAGAGCGCAGGACACGATCTGCGCCGGAACACGATCGGGCTGGCGCAGTTCCCGGGGCGGCCGGGTGACCAGGCCGAACGGGGTCAGCAGCGCCGCACAGTGGCGGGCCGCATCGGCAAATCGGGCTGAGGCCGACGCGGAGAGCCAGTCGGATTCGAACAGGTCGCCCCAGCAGGCGGCACGCACCAGCGGTGCCAGCCAGGAATGAGCGGAATCGGCCCAGGCAGCATGCAGGAAGCCGTCTGTGTCCGTGGACGCATCGACGGCCTGTTTCAGAACCTCACGCGCCGTCCGACGTCGGCTCACCGTTCGCAGCTCCTTCAGCAGCAGGCTCAGCAGCCACGGCAGTTCGCCTTCGCACAGCACCCGCACCGGCAGACTGTCTTCACGGCCGTCCGCCAGGCGTTCTGACAGGGCGACGGGATCCAGACGGCACAGAGCACAGCACAGGCGGACATAGAAATCGGCAGACAACTGGGGGCCGTGTTCCAGCAGATGGAGGCCGGCCAGCAGGATGGTCAGCGGTCCGCCGTCGCCGGCAACCACTGCTTCGGCGGCAAAGATGCCGGCTTTCCGCCGCCGTCCGGTCTTTCCGGCAAGCCGGGCGAGCAGATCTTCATCACCGGAATCGGGAGGCAGAATGTCGGCCGACCACAGAATCGACTCCACCGGACGAACGGTGGCTTTGTCCAGCCGGCGACGGGCGTTACGATGCCGCCGGGACAGTTGTTTCTGAAACGCACTCAGGTCGGCCGATTCCACCGCCCGGCGAACGGCGGCGTGTGTGGAGCGGCGCAGGGGAAGAGAGACAAGCTGGTCGGCGGCAGTCGTCATGACAGGAAAAGACCGGGCACGGCGTGTTGTGAAAGCGTGGAAGAATAACCGAACGGCGGCCGTGAAACAAAGGCAGGAAGACCGATGGTGAAAAGGAACTCGACAGACGGCCGGATGCAAAGGACCGTTCCGCGGCGCTGCCCGGCTGATGCGGTCCGGGCGTCCGGCAGAGGCGGTTCCGGGGAGAGTGCCCCGTGAACGGACTGAGTCATTTTCGGGCCGACGGAACCTGCCGCATGGTGGATGTCAGCGACAAACCGGTGACTCAGCGGACGGCGCGGGCGGAATGTTTCGTTCAGATGGCCTGTGAAACACAGCATATCATTCGTCAGGGAAAAGCGGGAAAAGGCGATGTGCTGGAAACGGCCCGTCTGGCGGGAATCATGGCGTCGAAACGTACGGACCATCTGATTCCGCTGTGTCATTCGCTGAATCTCGATGCGGCTGAACTGGATTTTTCTTTTCCCGAAGAAGGTCTGCTGCGCATCGAATCCACCATCACTGCGACGGGACGAACCGGTGTGGAAATGGAGGCCCTGACGGCCGTGGCTGTTGCCGGACTGACGATTTACGATATGTGCAAAGCGATCGATCGGACGATGGAACTGCAGCATGTGCGGCTCATCGAGAAAAAGGGAGGTCGGAGTGGACATTTCGTCCGTCCGGAAGCGGCGGGAGGGTCATGATGCCCGATGCACCTGACACCTCCGCCGGGCCGGACATGCGCACTTCCGAAGGTGCCGTCGGTGGAGACGGTCTGAAGCGGCGGATCGACGCTCTGATCGGCCGTGAACTGCAGAAGGTCAATGACGTGCTGGACCGCAATCTCACCAGCCCGCACGATCATCTGCAGGATGTTCTCGGACATGCCCGCCGGTTTCGCGGCAAACAGATTCGCCCGATCGTGATGCTGCTGAGTCATCGTGCGCTGGGAGGAGATTCGGTCAGCGATGCTGTCGTCACGCTGGCGGCCGTTGTGGAGATGATTCATACGGCGACTCTGGTCCATGACGACATCATCGATGACGCATCGATTCGCCGTCACCTGAGCACCGTCAATGCCCGCTGGGACACGGAGACGGGAGTGCTGCTGGGGGATTACCTGTTCAGCCGCGCGTTTCGCCTGGCGGCATCCACCGGGGATGCCCGGGCCTGCGAACAGATCGGCCGGGCGACCGACAGAACGTGTGCCGGTGAACTGGATCAGACGGCGGCCCGGCGGAATCGATCGCGGTCGGAACGGGACTATTTTCGCGTGATCCGCGGCAAGACCGGAGAACTGTTCGGGTTGAGCTGTCTGCTGGGAGTGCGGGGGGCCGGAGCGGACCGGATCGTCCGCCGGCGGATGAGAGCGGCCGGTCTGGAACTGGGCATGGCCTTTCAGATTGCCGATGATCTGCTCGATCTGACCGGCGAAGCGGCTCACACGGGAAAGGACAGCGGCAACGATCTGACCAACTGCCGGCTCACGCTGCCCCTTTTGAGAGCTCTGCAGTTCGCCTCACCGGCCGACCGGGCTGAACTGGAGGAACTGCTGAACGAATCGACCGAGGCGGCGGACGGTTTGCAGAAACGGCGCCGGCTGCTGAGTCACCTGGCCGTTCAGCAGGGCATCGAGTCGGCTCGGCAGACATCCGAAAAACTCATCAACCGCTGTCTGCGGCGGCTGGATGTTCTGCCCGACGGTGCGGCCCGGGAACTGCTGCGTGACATTGCGAAGTTTGCCGTGTCCCGGCATACCTGACCGCAGCGCGGGGACCTCTGGCGGTCGTCTGGCGGTCGAAGGGGCCGGTTCCGAAAAGAAACCAGTCAGCCGATGGTGTATTCGGAGAAGGACAGTCTGTGCATGATCAGGAGTCGTTTCGGCAGGGACCGTCGTTGGATGATTCGGAAGACAGTTCGGGATCCTGCGCCAGCAGTTCGGCCGTCTGCGGGTCGAGATCTTCCACGATGCGATAGCGGCCGTCCCACCAGCGAAACAGATCGATGCTGCGGCAGCGGCTGCTGCAGAACGGAAAGAACGTTTCCGGCTGTTTTTCGGAAGCGACGAATTCTTTGTCGCAGACCGGGCAGCGATGAGGTCGAATCATGGCAGACGGACGGTTCTTCAGGGATGCGGCGGCGTGCATCAGACTGCCGTCTGAAACCCGGAAAGTCAACAATCGTCTTCCACGGCACAGCCGGAAACCGTGTGTTTCAGAAACCGGGATGGCAGGCAGAGAATGAGTGACCGTCTGCATTTCATGATGGGAACGTTTCGTGCGGAGATTCCCCGGGACCGCCACTACTCGTCCCGCCACCTGTGGCTGCAGGCGGTGGAAGACGGCCTGCACCGCGTGGGGTTCACATCTTATTCAGTCCGCCTGCTTCAGGATGTCTATTTTCTCGAATGGACGGTCGACGAAGGAAGCGGTGTGCGGGAACGCCAGGAAATCGGTGAGATCGAAAGTTCCAAAGCGGTATCTGCTTTGTATGCGCCCGCCGACGGACGAATCGTGCGCTTCAACGAAGCGGTTCTGCAGGATCCGTCGGCCATCAATGTCGACCCGTACGGATCCGGATGGCTGCTGGAAATGCAGACGACCGCTCCGCTGCTGACCGCAGAAGAATACATTCGGGTTCTGGAAGACGGCTGGGAAAACACTCAGAAGACCATCAAAGGTCAGCTCCACTGAGCAGCCGGTCACTGCAGACGTACGGGAAGGTCGTCTTCCGGTCGGATGGTCCGTGTGCGGCGCAGGCGTCGGCTGCGTTCGAGGGCATTCTGCAGAACACGGGCTGCGGCCGGAGCTGCGACCGTGCCGCCGTAGTGGCCGCCGGGGGCGGTGGGTTCGTCGACCACGATCAGGACCAGAACTTCGGGATTTTCTGCCGGGGCACCGCAGAGAAACGAACAGATGTGCCGCGAGTCGGAATAGGTGCCCGTTTCCGGATCGATTTTCTGAGCCGTGCCGGTTTTCCCGAAAACACTCAGCCCTGGAATCCGGGCGGCCGTGCCGGTGCCGCGTTCCACGACCTGTTTCATCGGGTGCCGGACAAGCCACGCGGCTGTCTGCGGGCGGAGCACGGTCGATTCCACCTGGGCGGCCGCGGAGCGGGGAGGCGGTTCGGTGGCAGAAGCGGTTCCCATTCTTTCGGTGTCCGGCAGCAGCAGGTGCGGGCGCATGAGGCGGCCGTCTCCGGCCAGCACGGCGTGGGCCGTGATGAGCTGCAGCGGGGTGACCGCGATCTCCTGTCCCATGGGGACCGATCCCAGAGAATACAGGTTCCAGTGTCTGCGGTCGCGGACCAGACCGGTCAGTTCGCCCGGCAGTTCAATGCCTGTTCGGCGGCCGAACCCGAAGGCGATCGTTCCGTTGTACAGTCCGTCCAGTCCGAGCCGTTCGGCGATTCGGGCCATGCCGATGTTGCTCGACCGAACCAGCACGTCTTCCACGGACAGCAGGTGAAAGGCGTGGTGATCCCGCAGAATCCGTGATCCCATCCGATAGGCGCCGCTGAAGCAGCGGATCATGTCGCTGCGATTCAGCACTCCCTGATCCAGGGCCCAGCCGACGATCAGCGGTTTGAAGGTGGAACCCGGTTCGAACATGGCGGAAATCGTCAGATTGGTCCATGCGTGGTCGGCTGCGTCGGCCGGAGTGTTCGGATCGAAATCCGGCCGGGATGCCATCGCCAGGATGTCTCCGGATCGGGGATCCATGACGATTCCACAGGCACCCCCGACGGGAGTCCAGCGATCCATGATGTGTTCGAGCTGTCGTTCCAGAGCGATCTGTGTGAGCAGATCGATGGTGCACACCACAGACCGTCCGTGGACGGGAGTGATCGAAGCGGCCGATTCGACCTCCACGACGACACCGCGGGCGTCGCGGGTCAGCACGCGCTGTCCGTCGCGGCCTCGAAGCCGGTCATCGAAGAATTCTTCCAGTCCGCCATGACCACGGTTGTCGATGTCGCGAATGCCCAGCACGTGAGCGGCGACCGAACCCTGCGGGTACTGCCGCAGGTATTCCTGCCGAAATCCCCAGGTTCGGGGAGGCAGATTCAGATCACGGAACTTTCGGGCCACGTCATCGGAAACCCGGCGGCAGATCCACAGGAAGTGACGGTTCTTCGCTGCCCGCAGACGGTGCAGCAGTTCGGCAGCATCGACCCCCGTCACCGACGCCGCCTTCCACGCGAATTCCCGCGCATCGTCGATTCGCGACGGGACGGCATAAACGCTGTTCCGCGTGACGGACATGGCCAGCACATGTCCGTTGCGGTCGAGGATCTCTCCGGGGCGGGCCCGCAGCACTTCGGTGTATGTGCTCTGGCGGTCGGCATGAGAATGCAGAATGCGACGCTGATGTGCCTGAAGATGAATGAGCCGGCCGGCCAGAATCGTCCAGCCCAGCAGCATCAGGGCCGTCAGAAAAGTGACTCGCCGGGATGCCGAAGCGGTGCCGGATGTTTTCATCAGAAATCGTCTCCGGCCGGTGCCGGTCGTTCCCAGCGCAGCAGTGGCAGCGACCGGGCGGACAGCGTGTCGTTCGTCCGGTCGCCGGTCGCCGGCGAAGCGGATGGCTGCGACAGCACCGGCGGGGACGGGGAAGCTGCGAAGCGGGAAGGCGCTGACAGCTTCTGGATGTCGAGCCTCAGCCTGGCATGCAGTTCGAGCAGCTCATCCATTTCGTAGTACTGCCGGCTGACCCTGCGGTGCAGTTCCAAAGAGGCTTTCTGCAGGCCGATCTGGGCCATGGACACGGCCACAACAAGCATCACAGCGGCAGCGAAGCGAAAAAACACGACGGCAGACTCCGCATCGACCGGGTGCCACGCCACGCCCTGCCGAAAGCAGCGGGCGTCCATGGATTCTTATCGGCGCGCGACACGTCAGGGAGCCATGTGAACATCGGTGGCATCGTCCGGAAGCACGATGACCGTACCGGGCTTCAGCCTGTTCGGATTGCTCAGAACCTGACGATTCAGCCGATAAATCTGAATCCACCGGGAGGCCCGTCCCAGATGGCGGCGGGCGATGTCCGAAAGCGTGTCGCGTTCACCAATGCGGTAGGCTGCGGAACCATCCGGACGAACGAAGAACCCGGCCGGTTCCCGGTGAGTGGCGGAAACGTCGCGGAACAGCTGCGGGTATTTTTCTTCCAGAACGTCCGGTTCCGGAATGAGGACTTTCATGCCCGGCCGCAGACGCTTCGGATCGGGGATCCGGTGGCTGTTGTACAGGGCCAGAGCCGAAAAGTAGCGGCTGGTGCCGTACACGCGCCGGGAGATCTTCCAGTAGCTGTCGTTCGGTTCCACCTGGCACACCGCGCACGGTTCCGTGCTCGCTGCGGCCGGGGTGACCTGATGGTCGTAAAGAAACGTCCGGGCGTCGAACGATTCCGTGTCGGCCGCACGGTCATCCGAACGGGACGAAATCGTTTCCTGACTGTCGGCTGACGGGAACGGCACTTCCGCAGAAGCCGTTTCCAGATCGCCTGGGGCTACGGGACCCGCTGCGGGCTGCTGCTGAGGACCATGAGAATCGGGGATGTCGTCGGGGAACAGAGGCGTCAGCGGAGGCGCCTCGTCGGCATTCACGGGACGCACGTCGGCTGCTGACGGGAGTGTCAGACCATCCGCCTGATCGGACACACCTTCCGGTTCGGCCAGGGCCACGTCGAAGTCTGCAAAGTGATTCTGAACCGACGGATCGGACGGAGACGCGAAAGACGCGTCCGGGGCGAAGTCCGCATCGTCGGTCGTTTCATTCTGGAGTTCCCGATTCCTGCCGGGTCCCTCAGATCGGTCGGGCCGGATGTCATCGGAAAACGCCAGCAGCTCCGACTCGTTCTGATCCGACACGGCCGCCGCGCCGGGATCCGGTGACGGGCTGCTGTCCGTCAGAGCCGGTTCATGAAAACCGGGAAAAGGAACTTCTTCGTCCGCCGGTTGGCCGGCGACAGAAGGTTCATCAGGGATGTCGGGTTCGGCCGCGATCTGCCAGGCGGCCGGGTCATCCTGCTGCGCGTCTGAGGAACCATGTTCGGCCGAGTTTCGATCTTCCTGAGCCGACTCAGCAGAAACCGCAAACGGGTCGGCTGACTGATCCGGGGACGGGGTCAGCGCCAGGTCGCTGTCTTCTGCCAGGGCGAAAGGATCGTCTGCATCGTCGGCCGGCTGTGAGGGACCAGGCGTGGAGAATCCATCAGACGTTTCGATGCCGTTCGGAGACTCGGCAGGTACATCCCAGGAAAAATCATCGAAGTCGGCATCCGGAACGGCATCCGGATGCGCACCGGCGGCCGGAGAAGCCTGGCCGGACGTGGCCGTTTCAGACGCCCGGTCTCCGGATGCGACGGCGAACGGATCCGTGTTGGCATCCGGGGCGAAGTCCACAGAGTCTGCGGACGCATCCATCCAGACATCACGGTCGGCGTTTCCTGTCGCATCGCCGAACTCCGACTCGGAGTCTGCCGGTGTCTGGACTGAAGTCGTGTCCGCATCTGTGGCGGCCAGCACCTGACGTTCGTGGAGATCCATACGGCGGTACACAAGAAAGCCGAAGGCCGCAACGAGAATCATGATGACGAACATCCCCAGACGGGCTTCCAGGGCCATGCCGCCGCGTTTCGGTTCGAAGCCGGGAGTCAGGGATGCGTCCACCTTGCTGTTCGCAGTTTGGCGGACCGGCTTCGCGGATTGATGCGGATCTCGGCCGGAGACGGACGGAGAGGAGTTTTTGTGAGAACGTGCCATCCCTGGTGTCCTTTGAATGCGGATTTGACGATCCGGTCTTCCAGTGAGTGAAATGTGATGACCACGACCAGGCCGGAGGAGCGAAGAATGGCCGGCAGAACGTGCGTCATCGTTCGTTCCAGATGTTCCAGTTCCCGATTCACGGCGATGCGCAGCGCCTGGAAGACCCGGGTGGCCGGGTCGCGGTGGCGTGTGGGACGAACAATGCCGCGGACCAGGTCCGCCAGTTCTTCGGCTGTGGTCACCGGAGTTTTCTGCCGCCGCTGCAGCACGGCATCGGCGATGCGTTCGGCCTGCGGTTCCTCACCGTAGTCCGAAAAGATGCGAACAAGTTCTTCGCGCGAACATGATTCCAGCAGCCGGGCCGCTGCCGGACCGCTGTTCGTGTCGAACCGCATGTCCAGACGGCCGCCGGCGTCAAAGCCGAAGCCGCGGCCGCGGTCCGCCAGCTGATCGGACGAGACTCCCAGGTCCAGCAGAACACGATCGACCGGCAGCAGATCGGCCTGCCGGAGACGATCGGCGGCCTCGGAATAGGGAGCCTGAAACAGAACGACATTCTCGCCAGACAGTCTGTGTCGAGCGAACTGAAGCATCATGGGATCGCGGTCGAAGCCGATGAGCCGCCCATTCGGTCCGATGCGGCGCAGGATTTCCGCACTGTGTCCGCCGGCGCCGACCGTGCCATCCAGGACGGTGAGGCCGGGATCCGGCTGAAGCTGCTGCAGAACTTCGCGCAGCATCACTGGCTGATGAATGGAATGAGACAAGGTGGGCCGTCGAACGACGAAGAGCAGAACAAGAGGAGAGATTCGCACAGAACTGTGCGGGGAGAGACCTCACATGGTACGTCCATCCGTCAGCGGCGCAAAGCCCAGCTGGCCGACCTGATCCTGCGAGCGGAGGGGTGATCTAATCACTGTGCTGCAAACGGGTTAGGTGTGGTTTTTCGGTTCCGGTCTGAGTGACGGGGAGCGCCGGGCAGGCTGGATTTCCTGCATCGGAAACGACAGGGTGGCCCGGTGAGAGCGGTATGGGGCAGATCCGGCCGATGACATGCTGCATTGCTGCGGAACGGAACACTATTTGCTCATTCTCTGTCTGAAAAAAGATATCAAGCTCTTTTTGTTGTGAAAACAACGACGGCGGGGGGAGGCGGTCGGTGTGGAGGCAGCGCATTCGCTTCCGGCAGCCGTTTCTTCGCGGAAGTTCAGGTCATGATCGCGTCGGAAGCGGACATCACAGACGAACGAATTCGGGAACTGGCGGTTCGCTACGACACGCGAGGACCTCGTTACACATCGTACCCGACGGCTCCTCAGTGGACAGCAGCCGTCGACAACGGGGTCTATCGGGACGTTCTGCAGCGACACGACGGTGGCAGGCCTGTTTCTGTCTATGTGCACATACCGTTTTGTGCGCGTCTGTGTCTGTACTGCGCGTGCAACGTTCGTCTCACGGGAAAGCAGGCGTTCGTCGAACGTTATCTTGCTGCGCTCCGCAAAGAAACGGAAACGGTTGCCGGACTGTTTTCCAGACGGCCGCATGTGGCCCAGCTGCATCTGGGCGGAGGCACCCCGACGTTTCTGTCGACAGAACAGCTTGCTCGGGCGATCGATCATCTGGACACCTGTTTTTCTTCAACGCCGGATGCCGAACGATCCATCGAAGTGGACCCGCGTATCACCAGCCGGGAGCATCTGCAGATGCTCCACTCACGGGGATTTCGCAGGATTTCCATCGGTGTCCAGGATCTGGATCCGCGGGTGCAGGAGGCTGTCGGTCGACGGTACGGTGAAGACGATCTGGCGGAGTTCGTCGCGGCCGCCAGGAGAACGGGGTTTCGGGAAGTGAATCTGGATCTGATGTACGGACTGCCGTGTCAGACAGAACAGACATGGCGGCGCACTGTGGAGGCGATTGTGGCCATCCGTCCGGATCGTCTGGCGGTTTTCGGTTATGCACACGTGCCCTGGATGAAGCCGCATCAGAAATCGCTCGAGCGGTTCGGTCTTCCGGGAGCGGAGGAACGTCTTTCGCTGGCGATCACCTGCCGCCGGCTTCTCGTCGATGCCGGATACCATGCAGTCGGCCTGGACCATTTTGCTCTGCCGGACGACAGCCTGGCCCGGGCTTTCCGGGAAGGAAGAGTGCACCGAAACTTCATGGGGTATACGGTTCAGGGGGCCGAAACGATGGTGGCTGTGGGGGCGTCATCCATTGGGGACTTTCCGGCGGCCTATGTTCACAACGATGTGTCCGCTGATGGATATATCGAACGAGTCGAATCCGATGGTCTGGCGGTCGTGAAGGGGCACGTGATGTCTTTCGACGACCGGCTTCGGCGGAGGATCATCGTGCGTCTGATGGGAAACTTCCATGTTCTTCCGGCGCAGATCGAGCGGGAATTCGGGATCGTGTTTGCGGATCATTTCGCCTCGGAAATCACGCAGCTCGACCGATTCACAGACGAAGGCATTCTGCGGAAGGACGCCGACGGCTGGCATGCCACGCTGGAAGGGACATTTGTCATTCGCAATGTGGCCATGGTGTTCGATCGCTGGCTCCGACCGGACCGGGCGGACACGGCGAGGTATTCGAGAACGATATGACCGGCTTTCAGGCGAGTGGTGCCCCGCCCCTCCATGCGGTTCTCCTGACAGACATGGGAGGGCCGCAGTGCGCTGCGGAGGTGCGCAGGTATCTGCAGAAGATTTTCTCCGATCCGTTCATCATTCCCGGTCATCCGGTGAAGCGATGGCTGCTCAGTCGTCTGATTTCGCGAATGTCGACCGCGAAAACCCGCAGACGCTACGCACAGATCGGAGGACGATCCCGTGCGGTGTCCGATGCCCGCCGGCTCGGTGGTCTGGTGAGTCGGGAATTCGGGCTGCGCGGCATCGATGTGGTCTGCGACGTGGCAACCCGTTACAGTCAGCCGGACATTGCGTCGGGTCTTGGGCGTCTGCTCAGAGGCTGTTCGGCAAGTGCCCGTCCGGAATGCCGCGAACAGCCGCTGGTCAGTGTTGTTTACCTGTTCCCTCATGAAAGCCGATCTCTGACAGGATCCTGTGAAGCGGTCCTGAACAGCGCGGCCCGACAGATGGGTGTGTCGGTGCCGTATCAGGTGCGTCGTCTCAGCCGAACGGAGGCCTATGTGGAAGGCTGGACGAACGCCATCCGGTTCGCCGCTTCCTGCCCGGAAAAGACGTTCGTTCTGCTGACGGCTCATTCGCTGCCCTGTCGTCTGCTTCGGCAGGAAGATGTGTACGTCACCGAGGTGCAGCGGTCAGTGGAAGAGATTCGCAGACGCCTGGGGCCGGCCTTTGCCGTCAGGCTGGCCTGGCAGTCTCAGGAGGGAAGGGACTGGCTGGGGCCGTCTGCTGAGCAGGTGCTGGCCGGTGCTGCGGGGGCGGACCGGGAACACCTGGTCGTTGCGCCGCTGAGCTTTGTTGGCGACAGCACGGAGACTCTGCTGGACATCGACGTGGATCTGTTTCAGACCGCCCGCATGCTGGGGTTCGAACAGTGTGTGCGCATTCCGCCGCCCGGTCGCACAGGCTGGCTCACAGACATGGTGGTGGAAGCACTCTGCCGGGAGTGGGGAGTTGATTCCGAACAATGAGCGGCTGCGCGTGGCCGTGATCGGAGGCGGTATCGCCGGACTGTCCGCCGCCTGGTGGCTTCGCAGCATCATGCGGGAAGCAGGTCGCCGTCATGAACTGGTCGTGTACGAACAGCAGGATGTGTGTGGAGGAGCCGCACGGACCACGAACGTGGCCGGACTGAGTCTGGAACACGGACCGAACGGCTGGCTGTCCGGTGAACCGCTGATGGCCAGACTGATTGCAGAGCTGGGGCTGACTCCGCAGCTGTGTCAGGCCGATGCGGCCGCGAAGAACCGGTTTCTGTTCACCGGCGGGCGTCTGCATCGTGTGCCGACGACCCCGGGCCAGTTTCTGAAAACCGCACTGCTGGGACCGGCAGAAAAGCTTCGTGTGGGCATGGAATACTTTGTCCCGCGACGGTCGGACGATGCGGACGAAACGATTTTCGAATTCGGCTGTCGCCGGCTGGGGCGAGGTTTCACCGACACTCTGCTGGATCCCATGGTGTCCGGCGTGTTTGCAGGAGACATCCGCCGGCTGTCGCTGCCGGCCACCTTTCCCGTCATGCGTTCCATGGAACGAGAATATGGCGGTCTGTTTCGCGCTCTGTTCTCGCGCCGCCGGTCCGCCCGGCAGCGTGACGGCCGGATGCACGATGAACCCGCCCGCGGCGGCCCGGCAGGGCCTTCAGGTACTCTCACAACGCTGCAGGGCGGAGTGGGACTGCTCACGCAGACTCTGGCGAACAGACTGCAGCCGCACATCCGGCGTCATTGCGAAGTCACAGCGGTCGCTCATGAGCATGACAGGTTCGTGGTGCAGGCCCGCGGCCGCGCAGAAGGATTCGATGCTGTCGTGATGGCCGTTCCGGCCTGGCGGGCAGGAGCGATTGTCGAGCCGCTGGACAGGAAGCTGGCGGAGACACTGCGGGACATTCCGTTCGCAGGTGTCACGGTGGTTTGTCATGCCTATCCGGAGAACGTTCTTTCAGCCAGGCTCAGCGGGTTCGGTTATCTCATTCCGCGGCGCGACCGGATTCGGGCTCTGGGATGCCTGTGGACAAGCAGCATCTTTCCGCATCAGGCCCCTCCAGGAACCGTGCTGCTGCGTACGATTTTCGGAGGCGCCCATGATCCGGACGTTCTCGCGCTGCCGGATGAGCGGCTGCAGGAACTGGCAGCCGACGTGACCCGTGCCGCGCTTGGGCTGCACGCGCCCCCGGTTCACTGTCGGATCTTCCGGCACCCGCTGGGCATCGCTCAGTACACGCTGGGACACCGCGAACGAATCGCTCAGATCGACCGGGTCTGCGATGCCCTTCCCGGCCTGGCCTTCGTCGGGGCATCGTATCGCGGCGTGTCACTCAATCGATGTGTCCGTGATGCCGGGACAGTGGCTCCCCGCGTGCTGGTCCCGTTCGGGCTGCACACGGATCCTGGCGACTGATCGGACCGATCTGTCCCAATGCGTGCCCTGCACGCAAAACAGCAGCGCAGTCGAACAGAATGGAGGCCTTCAGGGCGTTTCCGTTCTGTATCCACACGAACGCACACGGGGGACATCCGGTGGACATCGTGTGATCGCAGGAGACACGTCCAGTCGTTCGCTTCTCGCGGCGTCCGTGCCGGTCAGCAAAGCGAACGACTGTAGGCTTTCGGCGAAAGCCGTATCTCCGCCGGGCGCATCCGTGCGCCCGGCGGTCAGTCCGCGAAGCCCGGTAAAGCCTGCGGAAGATTTCCAGGATTCCAGGAAAGGATCTCTTTCCGATAACGGGTTTCCCAAAACAGACTCCGGCAGACAGCCGGATCCCTGCGTTCAGCAGGGGGGGAGTTCATCAAACAGCGACAGATTCTTCTCCATGTACGCATCCCAGGCATCCCGGGCCCAGATTTCCGCGTGGTCGTTGACTCCCAGAATAACCACGTCCCGGTTTTCCGGCACCTGTCCCAGCAGCCGTTCCGGAATCCGTATCCGGGACTGGCGATCAAGCACCACACGTTCCGCCCGGGAGTAGAACAGCCGATGGAAGGTGCGGACGTCCGCTCCCCCGGGAGATGCGGCTGCCAGACGCTCCGCAAACTTCTCAAACCCGTCCGTCGAATAGACGGCGATGCACCCTTCGTTCCAGGGAGCAAGATACAGATCATCGCCTTCAGCCACCGGAAAGGCTTCCCGAAGAGGTCGGGGGACGGGTAGTCGCAGCTTGTCGTCAATCGACCGATGAAATGTCCCGGTAATTGCCACAAAACCGCACGTTCTTCTGCTGGCGTGTCTTTATAAATCGTTTCACAGAAGCGACTTGCGTGTTGTGGGGATAGCTTTCCCATTTCTCCCCACAAGTCACCACTGAGGATCCGGACTTTAGTTTTCCTCAGCCAGACGTCAAGGGGGAGCCGCCTGCGAACGGCGGCCGAATGTGAGGGGCGTGCGCGCAGGTTGTTGGCAGATACGGGATTGCTGATTTCGTTTTTTTTCGATTTCCTCTGCCGGTGTCGACGGAGCTTCCGACGCAGGGCCTGTGGGACGCCGAAGCGAAGCAGGAAAGCGGACGACCGGGAAGGAATGGGTTGGAACGGCGGCTGTGCCGGCACGTCACCGGCAGCCGGACCTGGAAAGCAGGGAACGGATGAGGTCGGCGAGCTGGCCGATCGACCGGTCCCAGCAGAACTGATGCCGGACCCGGTCATAGGCCGCACGAGCGATCTGCTGACGTTGCTGAGGGTTCTGTGCGGCTTCCTGCAGGCAGCGAGCCAGTTCCTGACAATCGCCCGGCGGAAACAGCCATCCGGTGACACCGTCTTCAATCGCTTCCGGCACGCCATCCACGGCGGAGGAAATCACGGGAAGTCCGCAGGCCATGGCTTCCAGCACGACGTTGGGAAGGCCTTCCCAGGCGGACGGCAGGACGAGCACGTCGGACCGGCGCATCCATTCCCGGGCGTCGCTGCGGAATCCGTGAACGTGCATCGCGCGGGCCAGTCCGGCTGCTTCGATGGTGTCCTGCAGACGCTGTTTCAGAGGGCCGTCGCCCAGAATGTCGACCGTCACGTTCTTACGCAGCGAGTCGGGAAGCTGCTGCACGGCATCGATCAGATCCTGAGGACGTTTCTGATCGGTCAGTCTGCCGACGAACAGCACGCGGAAAGGACCGTCCGCAGCCGCAGAGTCGGAGAACGAAGGCGGCGTCTCCGGAAGATCCACCCCGTTGCAGATGACCGTCATGCGGTCGGACGGGATGAAGCACAGTTGGGAATGAGTGCGGGCGACGTGATGGCTGACGGCGACGTAGTGGTCTGTCAGACAGCGTGTGAGCCGGTCCGGCAGAATCACGGTCCGCCGTCGGTCCGCAACGCGGATCCCGGAAACCACGCACCGTACTCCGGTTCGCCAGGCTGCCAGCCGCCCGACCACGTTCGCCTGGTGCAGAAAACAGATCAGAACGTCGGCAGACACTCTGTTCAAAACACGGCGCAGCCGCCAGATCGCTCGAACGTCCAGAAGCGTTCCACAGTTCAGGGACTCGACCGGAACACCGGACTCTCTGATTATGCCTCCTATGGCTCCCTGATCTCGCAGGCTGACCACTTTGACAGGCCATCCCATCTGATGCAGTCCCGTGGCGAATCGGGCCATCGCATGTTCGGCACCTCCGGGATCCAGCTCCGTGATGCAAAAGACGACGGACGGGCCGATCGTGTTTTCCGGTGAAGAGCCGTCGGACTGGGTTCCGGGATGAACCATGATCAATTCGGCGTGGATGGAGAAAACAGGCTGGAAACCGGCAGGGTTCGCAGAAGTGCGATGCACGCGGGCCGAAGGAAGACTCTAGTCGGCTTCCGGATGTCCGCACAGACTGAAAGCCGCCTTGTCGGCCGAACTTGCCTGCTCGTATCATCTCAATCGCATCCATCCGCCCGGTCAGGCCATTTCTTCTGAGCAATATGCGTGTCTGCAGGGGGCGGGGGCTGAACACGGAAGCACAGGCCGGATGAATCCAGCAGGGAAGCAGGGTCGCCATTTCCACCGAACTGGGTGGGTCTGCGCGCTGATGCCGCTGCTGCTGACCGGGTGCGTTCTGTTCAGTGATTCGTCGCCTTTTCCTGGCCGGACGCCGTTTCGACGTGGCGGCGACCGAGCCGATGCATCGCAGGGAGTGGGCGATTTTCGTCCGGATCCGGAGGAGTTTCCGTCTGTGGACGACGACCACGCGGGCGGCGATGCATTGTTTCAGAATGCCGGCGGACAGGCGGATGCGGAGTTCGGCGACGGATGTGGAGACGGCTGCGATCAGACATTCGACGATTTCGTCGAGGCGGAAACCGAATCGGTGACTGGGTCGACAGGCGGAAGTTCGGTGATTGAACCGGAAGAAACAGGACCGCCCCGGGTTGTTCTGACGGCAGCCGAACAGACCGATGCGTCGCCTGTGCCGCTGATTTCTGCTGACCACAGCGGCGGACGTGAAAACAGGGGAAAGGTGGTGCCTGTCGCGGACAGTCGGGATCCGGCTGCGGAAGCAGAGCCGTCACGACCTTCGGAAAATCGGCGTGCTCCACAGGTCCGGAAACCGTCCGGCCGCCGGGACCGCTGGCCGGCCGGCGATGCCCGGGATTTTGTTCGCCGGCAGTTCGAACGGCTGCCGCGACCGTTCGGGCTGTTTCAGAGTGATCCGGAACCGGAAAAGTCTGGCGGAGAATCATCGTCTCCGGCATCGGATTCCCGGTCCGCCGTGCCGGATCTGTCGCTGGATGCCGCTGTCGAACTTCTGATCGATGCACTGGAAAAGAAAGTGGCTTCGTGGCCACACGATGCAGAAGGAATCCCTCTGGAACCGGAAGAGTATCGCAAACGGCAACTGGATCTGCGGATCGCCCGGCTGATCGCCGACCAGCCGGCTGCGGCGGCGGAAGCGATCGAAGCCATGCCGCCGCAGGAACAGAAATTCTGGCAGGAACTGGTGCTGGGACTGGCTCAGTTCCGGACTCCGCCAGGTTCCATGGCCTGGGATGAGCAGATGGCGGCCACGATCAGTCAGCTCCGTTCTGCGGTGCGGCAGCTGGAACCGGTGGCCACTTTGACGCTGCGGCGGCTGGAATTCTGCAGGGAGATCCGCGGATTCGGAGCGGTGGAACCGATGCTGTCCGATGTTCTGCAGCCGGGCGATCCGGTTCTGATTTACGCTGAGATCGGAAATCTGGCTGCGGAACTGTCAGATGACGGGACGTACCGGACGGTGTTTTCCGGATCGATCCAGTTGTGGACCGTCGATGGGACCGAGCCGCTGGAAACCTGGCCCGTAGAAGCAGTCGAAGAAGAAGCCACGTCCCGCCGCGAAGACTATTTTCTCAGCTACCGCATGAATCTGCCGGCGCACCTTCCTTCCGAACGTTATGAACTGCGCCTGGTCGTCCAGGACGATCTGACAGGCCGCCGCACCAGCGGCCGACTGCGGTTTCTGGTCCCCTGACCTGCGTGTTCTGACCGGCCCGGCTGCCGACTCCGGCTGGCACGATCGCTCTGAAAACGGTTCGCACCGACGGCGTGCTGGTGATGCGGATTCCGGCCGCCGTCCGATGCGCCGTTCACGTGCGCCAGGACAGCGTCGTCGTCTGACCATTCCAGGGGTGTCGGGGATCGGTCGTGTGCGTGGTCAGGGTGACGCCCTGAGAAGTGAATTGGCCGGCCGTCCATCCGGTGGTCGATTCGTTCGGATCGGCCACGTAGGACGTCGCCGGCAGATTGAGAATGTGGATGCCTTCATGCTGAGCGATGCTGCGGTGATGGATGTGTCCGTGGATGAAGGCTTTGACCCAGCGGCGCGGAGTGAGGATATCCCACAGTTCCCGGGAATCCGTGAGCCCGCCGGGGAAATGCTTCGGGTCTCCCCCCAGACGCGGGTTGTGATGCGTGACGATGACGGCCGGTCGGGAGGAAAAACGGTCCAGGGCAGCGGCCAGCCAGCGAAGCTGTTCCGGGCCCAGGGTTCCTGGCGTCACCAGCGTTTCATGAAGGGAATCCAGCAGAAAGAACCGGGCGTGCCGGGTTTCCACCACCGAAATGTGGCGCGAAGCCACCGGAGGCTGTTCGGACTGCTGTTCCTGCAGGATGCTGAAAAACGTGTCCCGATGGTCGTGATTTCCAAGGGTCAGATGAACGGGAATGGGAGCGTCCTGCAGGGGGCGGATGAGTCGGGCGAAATGGCGGTAGTCGCCGGGCCGGCCTTCATGCAGAGCCAGGTCGCCATTGATGATGACACAGGCCGGCCGGTCAGGTCGGTCGGTCAGGTCGGAAACGATCTGCCGCAGGTGGGCCGGCACAGCGGAATGTTCCGGCTGCTTCTCGCCGATGTGCGTATCGTTCAGCAGGCAGACCAGGTCGCCTTCTTCCGCAGCGGAGTCGGCCGTGGTGGACGGCCGGCTGAACAGCAGGATTCCGGCACCGGCGGTCTTCAGAAACTGTCGCCGTGGGATCGAAGCAGAAGACAGGTGAATCGGCATGGGAACAGTCCGGTGTCTGCAGGCAGTTCACGGAAATAAACAGAACGTCGGGAACAGAATATCGAATGAAACGGGGGGCGGAATCAGGGGGAAAGGGGAAATCGATGCAGCAGACGACCGGGCCGGCCCCTGCCGACATGGAATTTCGGACTGTGTTCATACGCTGCGGTCCGAACCCGGTCGCAGCAGGAAATCTCGGTCACCCGGCCGGCAGGATGCCGCGGGCGACGAGGTTGTTGATGCGGCGGGCGACATCGGCCAGACCGTCGCAGACGGCTTCGGAGTAGGTTCGTCCGTCGGTGGTGTCGATTCCGTGTCGGGGATCGGCCTGCCGCAGACCTTCCAGAGCCGGGTCCTGGTGGTGAAACAGTTCCACGAACACGGTTTCCAGTTTTCCCGTGCCCGCACAGACCGTCAGCAGATTGCCCACCCAGCCGTCGTCTGTCGACAGGCAGCCGCGGGTGGTTTTGGCCGACGCGTGAAACATGCTGAATCCATCCGCCGCGGCGATTTCTTCGATGATGCGGGCATTTTCTTCCATGCTCAGTCCCGAATCTCCGCAATGAGCTGCGTCGACCAGAACGCGGAAAAACGGAGTGCCGAGCTGTTCATTGGCCCGCCGCACAATCTGCCAGGCTTTGCCCACATCGGTGAACGTCTGGAATTCGACGCCGCGCAGAAACTCGATGTGCCACGCCCGAATGCAGCCGTTCAGGGCGTCCGCTTCCCGGACAGCCCGCGTGTGCAGCCGCACGTTCTGCTGCACGGCCGCTTCGAATTCGTCTCCGGTCAGCGTCCGCGCGCCCGGTTTCATCCATTCTTCGATGGAAGTGGAAGACACGTGGGCCACGCCGAGCTTCTGAGCGGCTGTCAGGCCGGAAACAAGCATTTCACAGACGGTGTCTTCATCCGCCGGGTCCATGGGATTGCCGCCGGCGATCATCATAATCATGTGCGGCCGAATGCCCAGATCCTGAATGCCTCCAAACAGATCCTGCGTGTCCTGGTCGCTGACCCCGGGAAACTGCGGAACCTGAGCAGCCGTGATGTCCACCGGCGCCGTTCGTTTCAGGTGATCCAGCTCCGCGACAGACAGCAGACGCCCGTCGCTGCCTCGTGGCAGGCGGCCCTGATCGTCGGGAACCAGTCCGCCGACAAAACAGATATGAGTGGGAACGACACCGAGTTCCAGATCGGCTTTCAAAGTGATGCGCGTCATGGGCAGTGGTTTCGACTGAATCTGTGAAAAATGCGGGGACCGTCCGAGCCGCACCGGTCGGCCGCTTCAGTGTGACAGGCCGGGACGGGACCGGCAACTGTTCCACGGCGGAACCGTTTGCCACTGTTCGATGCCTTTTCTGTTCGACGTTCTCTGTTCCACTGCTGCACAGATCACACCGCCGTTGACGCGTCCGCACAGAGATGACGGTCCTGAGGAGACATTCTGTTGCCCGGTCAGCGGGGCATCTGCCGCGCGACACGCAACCAGTTCAGGCAGGTGTTGGATGTGCTGTCCGTCCGGCCGATCTCCACGGTCAGCAGACCGTCGGACACCTGGACGGCGACGGTCGATTCGGCCCATTCACCGGCCGCTGTATCGATGTTCTGAAAAACGTTCTTTCCTTCCACCGTGACATTCTGTCCGTTCTGGTCGAAGGCCGAATCACCAATGCAGACAGAAACCGTGTAATGCCCCGGGGCGACGCGCAGGTTCCAGATGTCGTGCGACCTGGTGAACAAAAACGTGTCCCGATGGATGCCGTCGGCCTGGTGACGCCATCGGGCATGCGCTGTCAGATCCCGCTGCCAGCCGAAACCGCGTTCTTCATCGAAAACGTGTCCGTGGTCTGCCACGAATCCCGGTTCCGGGGGAACGTCGCTGCCGCAGAAACTGAACTGTCGGACCTCCTTTCTGTCCTGCGGCATCAGGGGATCGGGATGGCCGTCGGTTTCCGCGGCCGGTGAAAAGTCGGCCCAGCCGGAATCGTCGGCCAGAAACGGCAGCGGATCGTCCCGGTCGCAGATTCCGTCGGCGTCGGCATCATCCGGCTGCATCCGCGGAAACGGATGGTCGGGCAGATCACGCACGGCCTGCCAGAGACGCTGCGCGAAGACTCCACGTGTTTCGTTCCGGTGAAGATCCGGCAGGTTCACAGGATCGGCCTGTTTGACAGACAGAGTCCGGCGGATGGCTTCCTTTTTCCAGTCTGTCGTGGCCGGTTCGTCGGGACGAAAGTTCACTCGCCCGGGATGCACCGGCAGTCCGCCTCGAACAGCCAGCAGATTGACCGCTTCGAATGCCGGATGGTCCGGATCCAGATCCGCGAACGGCCACAGAGTCTGGGGCACAGACCCTCCGACGCGGCTGCACAGTCCCTCCCACACAGCATTCAGCAGTGTGCGGTCGGCCCAGATGTCACGCGGGAGAACGTCTCTTTGCAGCGATACGGCTGCCACAGCGCCGGCGGCCGCGCCGATCGCCACACTCTGGTCATGCAGCCGGACGGCGGAACTGACAATACTGGAGAATCCCAGATTCTTCTGGCAGCCCAGGAGTCCGTCGAGTGTTCGCGGGATGAGACTGCGCAGAGGAAACTGACAGCGGCCGGAATACGGCGGTCCCCAGGTCCGGCCTTTGCGAAACCCGCAGTGCCATGGTCCGGCCGGGTCGCCATTGTCGGAAAAGACGCGCTTCGTCGGATGAAAATCGTATTCGAACTGCCAGCAGGCGACCGCATCGTGGAACATGATCTGAGCGAAACTGCGGGCGTTGCCGCCGTAACCGGTGGTGTCCTGCTGCTTCAGCATGTACTGCGCCTGCAGCCGAAGCGATTCACGCACATAGGGTTTGAAGGGCATGCGGTCGCGCGTTCCGAATTCTTCGCTCAGAACGAACCGGCGGAAACTGTGCGTCTTATCCGGCATCGCGTCATGGACTTCGGTCTGCAGGTAATGCAGAAAGCCCAGTGAGTAACGGCGGGCGTCATCGAAAATGATCTGTCGCTGGGCCGGTGTCATCTGGACGATGTTTTTGCGCGACGCACCCGGTTCGGTTGCTTCCAGCGATTCGACCACATGCTGCGGCAGAACGTCGAGCGGATAGTCGATCGCCGGAAAACACAGCAGGATGACATCCGGGTGATCGATGTCCGGAAAGCCGTAGTGGTCGATCAGTCGGCGGCTGGCATACAGAGCCAGTGGATCTTTCGGCCACGGGTGGGTTCGGTAACAGCGGGGATCATAGCCGGGCGGAGGAGGAATGGGCTGCCACCGGTCCGTTTCTTCAATCACCATGCAGAACGTGATGGGGTTCATGTCGGTCCGTGGATAACCATCGCGGTGTTCCGGTGCGAGCGGTTCGCCGTACTTCGCTTTCAGGTCGGGGCCGAATTCGTATTCCGCTCCCGACAGCCGAATCACGTCTCCCCAGTCGGACGCATCGATGGTCAGGTCGGCCGTGACCGTCAGACGCTGCTGCGGGGCCTGAGCCGATGCGAAGGTGACCGAACGCAGATGGGTTCCCTCCGTGCGGGCCGCCACAGGGACATGATGCGGCACAATGGTCAGTTGTCCTGTGTCGACGTACGGCTGAACCAGATCGCGAAAAACGCATTCCGCATCGGACGGTCGGCAGGTCGTGATGACCCGTGTGTTGCCGGGACGGGCCCGTCCGTATTTGCGAAGGTTGAGCCGTTCAATGCGGTCGACGATTTCTCGAAACAGGCCGTTTCGAGGGAACGGGACGGTGTGGTCGTATCCGGCCGGGCCACGGTTTTCGTCGATGGCTGTCAGGGCTTCGGCCGAAAACTGTCCGCCGAGCCAGTCGATGTCATTGACCAGAACGATGCGTTCTATGCCCATGCGGGCTGCCTGGACGGCTGCGGCACAGCCGGATTCCGTCCCGCCCACAATGAGAATGTCGGCCTGCAGACAGAGATCGTCCGTCGGCAGCGCGGTGCCGGCTGTCAGAGTCAGCAGAACGGTCACGATGCGGGCAGCAGCCGGCAGAACGGCCGTGACGATCGCATTCGACAGAGACGCGAACGCGGATCGTGTGCGTGTGTTCAAATCAGAAGCGTTCCGGGAAAATGTTGTTACGGATGTTGCTGGAAACAGGGACAGCGCCTGTGCGGTCCGGCGTGTGCCGTGACACGATGAGCTGCCCTGCCGGACCACCGGGGCGGTGGACGGATGATGCACGGGACCAGCCGCATTTTCCAGACAGGTCGGTCGATGGGTGTTCGCAGTCATGCGTGGCGCTGACGCAGGTGTCTGTCTGCCGGCATCCTGGTGAGTGGCCGATTCCGCACAGCGGGCGGGAAACGGAGAACCACGCATCCTGGTGACCGAGGCGTTTTTGAAACGCTCCTCGGCCGATGATCGGGGAACCTGGCAGTTGTCGTGAGTGCCTCAGAGAATATCATCGGTGACCGAATCTCCTCTTCTGTTTTTGTTCAGGCCGTTTACCCATGAACCGATTTTCTGCTGTGTGGCTGAGTGTCTGTGTGCCTGCTGTGGCAGTCGTGATGTCATCGGGGGTCTGTGGTGCTGCGGAGGAATCGGTGTGGATGGCGGGCACGGCTCGCTGTGAGATCACTCCGCGGGAACCCATGTGGCTGGCCGGTTACGCCAGCCGCCGACGTCCGGCTCAGGGAACTCTGCACCCGCTGTGGATTCGGGTGCTGGCTCTGCGCGATGCCCGGGGACACACGGGAATCGTGGTCAGCAGCGACACTCTGGGGATTCCTCAGTCGATCTGGCAGAACGTGTGCCGCGGCGTGAAGCAGGAGTTCGGTCTGTCGGCCGATCAGATCATGCTGCACAGTTCGCATACGCATACCGGTCCGGTTCTTCGCGGCGCTCTGTACGACATTTACCCGCTGGACGAACAGCAGATCGAAAAGATCGAACGGTATTCCGAGTGGCTGGAAGACCGGATCGTCGCAACGGTCGGGCAGGCTCTCAGTCGACTGCAGCCGGCCCGCGTTACAGCCGGAGAAGGGAAGGCGACGTTCGCTGTCAATCGCCGGAACAATCCGGAAGCGGAAGTGGTTCAGCGGCGCGCTGAGGGGACATTGCAGGGACCGACCGATCACACTGTGCCGGTTCTGGCGGTGTGGTCTGCAGACGGGAAACTGCTGGCAGCCGTGTTCACATACGCCTGCCACAACACGTGTCTGAGTCTTGATGAGTGGTCGGGTGATTATGCCGGGTTTGCTCAGACCGAACTGGAAAACGTCCATCCGGACGCAGTGGCCATGTTCTGCATGGGCTGCGGCGGCGATCAGAATCCCCTACCCCGCCGGACCGTGGAACGGGCCCACGGCTACGGTCTGCGTCTGGCGGCGGCTGTGGAACGGGTGCTGGCCGGTCCCATGCGGGAACTGGACGCCGACCTGCGGACCGAACTGGAAATGATCACGCTGAATCTGGGAACGCCTCCCACGATGGAACGCCTGGAATCCCTGGCGTCCGGGGCATCCTATCGCAGTCGCTGGGCGGCCCGGCTGCTGGACGATCTGCGGGCCGGTCGGCCTCTGGAACGAACGGTTCCGTATCCGCTGCAGGCCTGGCGGCTGGGACGGAACCAGCTCTGGTTCTGCATGGGAGGCGAAGTTGTTGTGGACTACGCACTGGGTTTTCGAAAACGCTTCGGCGATTCGGTATGGGTGTCTGCGTACTGCAACGACGTCATGGCCTATATCCCGTCTCTGCGGATTCTCGACGAAGACCGGCCGCCCCGAAACGGTTACGAAGGCAACACGTCCATGATGGTTTATGGGCGCGGAGCGGAACGGTGGGCGGACGATGTCGAACAGCGGATTTCCGAAGGGGCCGAACGTCTCGTTCGCCGACTGACGGCGGACGGTTCGTGATACTCCGGACCGTCCTGGAGTCGGGACGGCAGATCGAACCTGGCGGCCAGACAGCTTATTCGAACCGGGAAAAATCGGGACGTCGTTTTTCCATGAAAGCCTGCAGCGCTTCACGGGCTTCCGGTCCGGCCAGGGCTTTCGTGAACACGTCCAGTTCGATCTGCATCTGTTCGGCAATGGCGGCCTGCCAGGCACGTTTCAGGAGCTGTTTGGTCTGACGCAGAGCCGCCGGCGGCTGATCGGTCAGACGACGGATTCGTTCATTCACTTCCTCCGCCAGATGCTCATCCGGAAACACTTCGTTGACCAGCCCGGCATCGCGGGCGGCAGCCGCATCGAAGGGCTGTCCCAGCATGAGCATTTCGGATGCCCTGCGCTGGCCGACGAGCTGTGGGAGCAGCAGGGATGAAGCGAACTCGGGGACGAGTCCGAGATTGACGAAGGGCATCTGAAATGTCGCCGATTCGCAGGCCCAGACCAGATCGCAGTGCAGCAGCAGCGTCGTTCCGATTCCCACGGCGAGTCCCGTGACGGCCGCGGCCAGCGGTTTGGGGAATGCGGCCACCGCCTGCAGAAAACGGCCGGCCGGAGAATCCGTCCCCGCGTCGGGCGCGTTGAGAAAATCGGCCAGGTCGTTGCCGGCCGTGAAACATCCGGGAAGGCCTTCGAACAGAACAACACGGATGCGGGAATCGTCGGCCGCCTGAACGATGGCCGCAGCCATGGTCGCGTACATGTCCCGGGTGATGGCGTTCTTTTTTTCTGGGCGATGCAGCCGGATTCGCAGAACGCGATCTTCTGCTGCGGCAGTGACGTGGTCGGTGCATGGCCAGGACATGACGGATTTCCCTCCAGCGGAACTGTCAGATGGGGACAGCCGGTGATGACCGGCAGCGCGGCAGCACGGTAACGAAAGCCGGAAGAATGTTCCATGGTGGATGATGTGAGCGGAAACGGTCTGCCCACCGATGAGAGACACTCAGGAACCAGCCCGATCTCACGGCAGGCATTCCCAGACACGCGGAAGATATCCTGCATCCTGTTCCGATCCCCGCCAGTGTCCGGCCGCGAGATGGCATGCCTGTCTTCGCCTGGCGAGCGGTTTCTCACGGAGGCACGGAGCCGCAGAGATCGAGCGTGCAGGGGCGCGGGAAAACGGCCTCCCCGTTTTTGCGGCTTCGTGAGAACAGATCCGCGGCGGCAGCAGGACGTGATCGAGCTCAGGGATGCGGGCGAATGGGAATGGTTCCCTGGAATGCCAGCCCAGGCGCTCTTTCCGTTGTGCACCTGCGAATAACATGACAGTGGTGTGTTCGAGAATCAGAGCGCCGGAACGAATGCTGCCTGTTATCAGCGGACGAGCCCGATGATCCCCGGGGTGTTCACTGCTTCCCGCCGGCCGCAGCACGGACTGCGTCTCTCAGCAGTCCACGCGACTGTTCACGTGTTTCCGGATGCGCGCTGAACAACACCACTCGTCCGTGGCCGAAACTCGCAGCCAGAATTGCGGGCGTTCCTTTCATACCGCCCTTCTGAAACGCATACTTCCACAGCTCCGATCGAAAGCAGGACAGAACGATGTAATCAGGCAGGTGCCTTTCGGTGGATCGAAAAAACACGGGCCCGCCGGTGTGGTCCATTTCGATCCTTTCCGGACTCCCGGAAAACAGCGCGCGACCGGCAGTCGTGTGTTCCACATGGACAGGCCCCCACCCTCGAAATGACGCGCTCACCATTCCTGTTCCAGGCACGAAACGCTGCCCGGAAACGGTATGGGCATTGACCAGTTTCAGACTCCACTCGTGATTCACTGCGGCCAGCCGGGCACCCGCACAGATGCCCACGTATCCTCCACCGGAATCCACGAAACGGCGCAGGTGTTCGCGTCCACCTGCACCAAGTGCCGTTCCCTGAACCTCAGCGCGCCCTCCGGGAACGATTACCACGTCATGTCCGCTGAGCAGTCCGTTCCGGATGTCGTGTTCGGAAAGAACGGACCACGACAGATTCCCGTCCGTCGACAGAGCATTTCTGATCTTTTCCGCGGCGGACTGCCCCGCCTGACCGGCGGCAAACACGGCAACACGGACTGCATCGGAAGAATCGCGGGCCCGCACAAGCTGATCAATGAATTCCGCGGGCCGCAGAGCAGGCTGTTTCAGCAGGGGAAGGCCCATCGATGCGCGCAGACGGTTCGCATCGCTCCGGTCGAGTCGATAGATGTAAATCGAACTTCCCACGATCGCATGCGGTTCCAGATCCAGAAAATAGCGATAGCCACCGTGCCGGGCGTGCAGATTCTGCACGCTGATGACATGCCAGCCGGGAACGGGGCCGCTTTCGGACGATCTATCCTGACTGTCCGGGCACGCTGGCGGACGCCCGCGGCTGCGAAGTCCAAGCCGCTCCAGCGACACACTTCGTTCGATCAGCATGTACGGCGAATCTGCCTCCGGATGTTCATCCAGCCACTGTTTCAGACGAAAATGATCCTGTGACCAGCTGAAACTCGAACCCAGCATCAGCCAGTGGCCGTGTCGTGCTCCCCCGCCCAGAAGATTGAAATACGACATCGTGTGTGGAAAGGCAGACAGACCGCCCACAACCGACCATCCCAGCAGAAGGCCGACGACAGCCTGCAGCGCTGTGCTGCGGCGCGTGCGAATCGTCGTCAGACGACTGACCCAGACATAAACGAATGGCAAAACCGGCACTGCGTATCGAAAATGGCGGCTGAATCCATCCTGGGAACTCACCACCGCGAGCAACGCGCCGGCGTGAAGCAGCAGAACGAACTGGCCGCTGCACCGCAATCCCTGCGGCTCGTTCGATGCAGCGGAACGGCCGTCAGAACACCGCTGTGTTTCGCCCGTCCGGCTGAAAAACGCTGCCAGCAGCCCCAGCCCGACAGTTCCCAGCGGAACCTTGAGTCCCAGGCCGACCAGGTAGTAATACCACCAGCCTCGATCCGACCACTTGCCGAACAGATACGACGGCATTCCCTGTTCGAAGTCGAGCTTCTGCAGGTCGATTCCTCGAACAACAGACGTGGGCAGAGGAATCGGCAGTGCTCCCAAAACCGATTCCGAAAAGCGATTTCCCGTCTCCTGACTGCCCTCCGCGGGCGGAGTCTTTCCGGAAAACAGTTCACTGTGAAATTCGAATTTCGACAGCCGCGTCAGCGTCCCGCTGAAACCGTAGGCAAGATTCAGAACGTAAATGCCGGTCAGCAGTATCGCGAGCATCTGACTGCCGCGCGGATGGCAGCAGCCGGCGATTCGAAATGTCCCGATGCGCCAGAACAGCCACAGCAGCGGCCAGAGGACGAACAGGAGGAGCCACGTGAACTTCGACAGAACGGCCAGCCCCAGAAAGATGCCGGCGATCACGGTTCGTCGCCAGGTCGGCTGTCTGAGCCACCTCCAGAACACCCAGCCCGCGCCGATTCCCACTGACGTCGCGAGACCATCCGTGCAGATGATCGATGACCAGGTGAGAATGTTGGGCGAGAAACACCACAGCACAAGCGCCAGCAGCCCGGCAGGGACACCGAAAAGCTCTCGTGCCCACAGCCAGCAAAACAGGCCTCCCAGAACCGTGAACGGCAGCAAAGCCCATCGTCCGGCGGTGAGAAACCATCGCCACCGGTCCGGATGCGATTCGACGAACTGATTCCCCAGCACGAATTCCGGTCGCGGCCCCGATACCCCATCAAAATCTCCCCACAGTCTGTTGTGCGGCATCAGCATGACCGGCACCGCGGCGACCGCTCGCATCAGAGGCGGATTGACGCAGTACAGATCGTGGGCCCCGTACTGCCACAATGCCACGCCTGCGGCCAGATGGGCCGTTTCATCAATGTTCGGAGACTGATGGACTGCCAGATAAGCCACCAGCCCGACGTGAATTCCGAGAAACAGGCCGACGGTCGCAACTTCTGCTGATGAAGTCGAAAACCGCGTTTCTCCGGTGCCGGACACGACAGCAGTCGCTCGCTTCAGGGACACTCACATTCTTCGCCGCTGCCACACGATGATCAGAAGCAGACCGGCGATGACGATGGCATTGATCGCGATGAGCAGCATCCGGCCGGTTGATCCATCCGTTTTCTCCGCCGTGGCCGCAGCCGGCGGAGATGGCGCGGTCGGTGACTCCGGCCGTTCGCCCCGATACACGGGAAGCTCCGACAACCCTTCCCCGTCCCAGTATCCCACGTTCCGACTGATCCGGTAGTCGACAACCGGCGTGTTGAACGGCAGATCCATTGCCTTCAACGTGAACCGATCCGGGGAAATAGGTATGCCGGCTTCGAACGTTTTGACAGTGCAGACGGTGTGCTCGTTGCGTTTCTGCATCTCCTGTGCATTATACGTCCGTTTGATGACGACCTGCTGTGGAAACGGGGACTGCCGGTCGTCCGGAGAATAGGTCGATTCGATTGTGATTGCCATGTGAGGTGTTTCAATCGTCTTTCGATGGACGCGGAAGAGGGGTTCCTCGATCCAGAATCGGGACGTCGAATCTCCCCGCACGACCTTCACCTTCCACACGTCGATTCCATTCAGCGATTCCGATCCCTCCAGTTCCATGCTGTCGTAGTCGTCTATCCATAAACACACTCTTACCGTATGAGCGCACGTCATCAGTTCGGACACACCGAGAATCCGCGGAGGCGGATTTCCATCTGAAGTGCAACACGCCTGAGAACAGCTCAGGTTCGGACAGAAGGGAGTCCGCCACCTTCCGCCCTTCACCGTCGTCCTGAGG